>NZ_JABRVR010000003.1:0-40262 GCF_013248875.1 Shewanella sp. DC2-4
TTGGCTGATACAAACATGAAAATGAACCTGGTCATGGGGCTGATTGATAAAATCACGTCCCCTATCCGTAAGGTGACAAAGGGAACAACAGATCTAGCGGAAAAGGTTAAGGCTAGTCAGTCTGAGCTTAAAAAGCTGGGTGCAACAACCAAAGACATTGAGCATTTTCGCAAGCTAAAAGTCGCGACCTTGCAGTCGTCAGAAGCGTTAACCGCCGCCAAAGCAAAAGCCGCCGATTTAGCCAGGCAGATGCAGCAAACCCAAAACCCGACCCGTAAACTGACGGCCGAGTTTAAGCGCGCCCAGGATGAAGTGACCCGCTTGTCATCGAGTCACCAGCGCGAACAAACCGAATTACAGCAATTACGGTCACGGCTTCAAGGTGCGGGGGTGTCGACCAAAAATCTAAATGAGGCGACCCGCCAGATCCGCGAGCAAACGAGCAAATACAACCGCGAGCTTGAGAAAAACCAAAGTCAGCTAGATAAGACTGCGTTAAAGCAAAAAGAGTTAGCCAAAATCCGCGAGCGTAACAGCGAGTTAAAAACTAGCGCCGCTACCGACATGATAGGCGTCGCGGCGGCTGTGTACGGGGTTAAAAGCTTGGCGGATGCTTATGGTGAGGTGTCACTCGCCCAGGGCGAAATTAAGTCTTTAGGCATCAAAGATGACGGTATTAAGGCTATCACTAAAGCGGCCCGTGAATTTTCGTCAGAGTTTCGCGGCACAACGACAACCGACTTTATTAAAGCGTCTTATGATATTAAGTCGGGTATTGCGTCGCTCAGTGATGAAGCGGTCGGCGGCTTTACGCGCATTGCGGCATTAACCGCCACCGGAACCAAGGCGTCGGTGGCCACGATGACTGATTTGTTTGCGACGGGTTATTCAATTTATCGTGAGCAATTTAATCAATTTGGCGCATCGGTCATCAAAGATTGGGACAAGTTGTCAACCGCCGATCGTGATATGGAGTTCGGGAAATACTTTAGTGCGGGGATCTCTGCGTCGGTGCAACAGTTCAAAACTGACGGTGACAAGATAAGTCAGTTTATGAGTACCTTGGGCGCGTCGGCGACTCAGGCTAAACAGTCGTTTGCTGAACAGCTTGCGGTGGGTGGTATGTTGTCGGCTACGTTCCAAGGCGGACAAGCGGCGACAAAGTATCAATCGTTTTTAGCCAGTGCGGGTAAAGCGTCTGAAGCCTTGGGGATCCAAGTCCATGACGCAAACGGGAACTTGTTATCGACTGGGGAGATATTGACAGAAATCAGTGACAAGTACGGCGGCGTACTCACTGACATGGACAAGCAAGAGCTAACCAAAGCATTTGGCACGAAAGAAGCCGTCGACATGATCGACATGCTATTACCAAAAATTGGTGAGCTAAAAGACAAAACAGGCGTAATGCAAGGTGAGTTAAAAAAAGGTATGGCCACCACTATGGACATGGCCAACGCGATCGGTAAAGGCCCCGGCGCGGCAATGGATATCTTAACTCAGCAGATTTTTAACGTGTCGTCAGTCGTTGGTGAACTATTTTCCCCCGCGCTAGTTGTGGTTGCAAACGTCTTAGGGGGTTTTGCTAATGGTCTAGGTAGCTTTATTGAAAACTTCCCGTTATTAAGTCAGTTAATCGCGTTTACAGTGGTCGGTTTAATTGCATTGAAAACCGCGAGTATTGTTGCCCGTTTTGGTTTTGCCATGTTCTCTGACACGCTGATCACGGCCCGTAAAGTGATGGACTTTTTCACCTTGGCTAACTTGCGCGCTAAAGGTGCAATGCTGGTTAATCGGGTGGCAATGTTGGCCAGTGCTGCCGCTACCACTGTGATGACCGTTGCGAGTAGAGGCGCGGCGCTGGCGACCATGCTAATGACTGGCGCAATGAAGGTGTTTAACCTGGTGATGAAAGCTAACCCCATTATGTTAGTTGTTAGCCTGATCGCTATGTTAGCGGCTTGGGGCTTATCACTGGTTAAAGATTGGTCCCCTGTGACAGGTTTCTTCTCTGCGCTTTGGGATGGGGTTAAGTCGGCGTTTAGTGGCGCGTGGGAGTTATTCAAGACGATCCTGTCTTGGTCGCCCATTGGACTACTATTTCGCGCATGGGGGCCGCTAACGTCGTTCTTCAGCGGCGTGTTTGACGGTGTCGGGTCGGTGTTCAGTGGCGCGTGGGAGCTATTCAAGACGATCCTGTCTTGGTCACCCCTTGGGTTGCTGTTTCAGGCATGGGGGCCGTTAACGTCGTTCTTTAGTGGCGTGTTTGCTGGCATAGGGTCGGTGTTCAGTGGTGCATGGTCGCTATTCAAGACGATCCTGTCTTGGTCGCCCCTTGGGTTGCTGTTCCAGGCATGGGGGCCATTAACGTCTTTCTTCAGTGGTTTGTGGAATGGAATAACAGCGGTGTTTAATGCCCCGCTTGATGCGATTAGAACGCTTTTATCGTGGACGCCATTAGGCTTGATTGTTCAAGCTTGGGATCCCTTGTTAGGTTTCTTTTCGGGATTGTGGGAAAACATTAAGTCAATGGCCAGTGGTTTTATTGACTGGTTAGTGTCGGCGGTTATGGGCCCAGTTAATGACATTATGTCGGCAATTGGTGAGGTGTGGAACTGGTTCACTGGTGATAGTCCACAGGCTGAGGTGATTAAAACGGTTCGCCAAGCCGCACCGCCGCCAATGGTTAGCCCATTGGCTCCTGAACAGCCCGCCATCGATGGGGGTTATTCGCCTGGTATGATGGGTGACGCTCCGCCAGTGATGCGCGATCCTATGCAGCGGCCTGTTATGTTACAAACGGGCTTTAAGCAGCAGTCAGCGGCCCCGTCGTATGTTGATCAAAGCCAAACACACTTTGCGATTACCGCGGGACCAGGGATGGATTCGCAAGAAATCGCCCGCGAAGTTCAGCGCAAGCTTGACGAACGGGATCGACAAAACGCGCGCCGTGGACGTGGACGTCAAACCGACGTCTAACCTAACCATGATTAACTGATTATTGCCCGGCACTGTCCGGGCTTTATTTTTGGGGGTGTTATGCCTGATAGGTCAAACAATGAGGTCATGCTGGCATTAGGTGATTTTCAATTCTCAATCGATACGGCTCAGTATCAAACTTTATCAACGTCACACGCCTGGCGCTGGCAGAAAAAAGACCGCGTTGGAAAAAAGCCTGCACGGCAATTTCATGGCCCGGATGCGTCATCTAAAAACCTCGACATTATGATTTATCCACAAAACAAAGCGGATTTATTGCTGTTGTCTAAATTGAAAGCGATCGGCGATAAGGGCAAGCCACAGCGATTAGTTGGCGGAACCCCAAGCGGCGGCGCGGATCTTGGGCTGTGGGTCATCGAGAAGCTAGACATTTCCGAGCAGTATTTTTTAACTAATGGGATCCCGCTTGAAATGAAAGGGACCCTAATGATTGCTGAGTGGGGTGAAGATGAAGAATAACCCTATCGGCGAGCATTACCGCACTAAAAGCGGCGAAATGCTCGACAGTATTTGTCACCAATATTACCAAGGCAGACCAGGAGCCACAGAACAGGTATTGGTTGCTAATCCTGGCTTGGCAAAACTAGGCCCTATATTACCCGCTAACACTTTGGTTTTTATGCCAGAGTTGGCCTCTGCGGTAGATAATAGCAAGGTGTCGTTGTGGGACTAGCCTAACAATTAAAGTAAAGAAAGGACGAATTAACGAATGAAAGAAGCACGTTATAGAGTCACCGCGAATGGCAATGATATCACCAAGGCGTTAGCGTCACGCTTGCTTAAGCTTACTGTCAGTGATGCGGCGGGGTCTGACTCTGACACTGTGGCAATTGAGTTAGATAACCGTGATGGTGTGGTTAGGTTGCCGGAAACGGGCGCAGAACTGGAGGTGTGGATCGGCGATACTGATTCGTTAGTCTATAAAGGCGTTTTTGAAGTCGATGAACTAGAGGTCCCGCTTGATGATCAGGTGTTTAGCATTCACGCCAAAGCCGTAAAGATGAAAGGCAGCCTAAAGGCCCCTAAAGATGAAACCTTTGATAACATTACCCTGGGGGATTTAGCCGCCAAAATCGCCGCGGCGCATGGTTATGATGTAAAGGTGTCGCCAGAGTTGGCGGGGATCACCTATGAGCATTTAGATCAAAAGTCTGAATCTGATATGAACCTATTATCACGACTTGCCAGAGAAGCCGGGGGATTTTTTAAACCCGTCGCTAACAAGTTAGTGATCGTGGCCAAGGGCGAGGGCAAAAGCGTGTCGGGTAAAGAATTGCCTGTATTTGTCATCGATGATCCCGAAAACACGTCCGGGCGTGTCACGATACAAAAGCGCAGCGATTATCAGTCTGTGGTGGTTAATTGGTTTGATGAAGTAAATCAAGTTGAAGTGCAAGAAATAGCGGGCAGTGGTGAACCGCAATACAAGATCCGCCGCAACTATCCTAACAAAGATGAAGCCCAGCGCGCCGCAAAAGCCAAGCTGGACGGTTTTCAACGTGGACAAGCATCGATTGACTTTACCCGGCCGTTAACCGCGTCACTGGCCCCGGAAACAAAAATCACGTTTGCTAATCACAATAGCGCCGCAAATAAGACCTGGTTAATAGAAACTATTGAGCACTCGATAGAGGGTTCGGGGGTGTCTTCAACCAGTGGTCGCGGCATTACCCCAAAAGATTAACCCTTCACAGTTCCCCTTCAAAGCTGGGCGGCATTGGTTCGCCCTACTTATCTTGCGCCCGTCTGCGCGATCATCATTATTCAGTTGTTAAGTGCTTGAGCGTATTTACCTAAACGTGAAAAAGATCTTTAAACAAGGCCGTCCGATCCTATAAGATGCGCTGTTGAGATCTTATTTTATTTAGTATGATTAGATTTTTATGGCAGAATGACCACTAATTGTGGTACATTTTATTTCTACCGCAGAATGCGGACTTTGATTTGGTGATAAAATAGACTGATAAATAAATAACTTACTGGAATTCAGACACAAAAAAAGCCGGTTGGCAGACCAGCTCTCTTTGTAGGCATAAAACCGCTAGCGATCAATTCGACAAGATCAGCTTTCATTTTATGCTGACGGATTCTTTTTTGCAATTAAAAAGATAAAGAAGCAAAAATGATGAGCATTTTTTTAGGGTGGCTGCATGAGTAGCCAAGCTATTGATGCGGATTTAACGGCATTTAGCGTTAAGAAGCCGCACAGACGATATACACCTGAATTTAACCTAGGAATGGTTCACCCGATCGCCAAACGCCTTGACGCTATTCTTAAGGTGCATTCCTGGTCTAAAAACCGTTACATGGCCAAGTTACGTTCAGCGGGTGCAAACTTGATCCGCAAAAAGAACACTAGCGCCCCGGATCAAGTTAAAGTTATTCCTCCCCGCCGTGCTGCAATACGTAGCGAACGAGAAGAAACCCTCAACGCCTTAACCCGCGCCATGATTTACCGCGCCGACTATGATCCTGATGCACCTTACCTATTTGAAGTTAAAGCCTCTGTGCCAGAACTGGCCGAAATGATAGGGCAAATTCATCATTATCAACCGGGTTATGATGGTAATAACGGCCAATACAGACACGGCCGCGTGGCTTATGACCCCGTTCTTGCCGCCCTTGAAGATATGGCCGCCGCTAACTTGATCTTGCTTGTGCATGAGTTTGACGCCAAAGCAAAGCAACATAAAGCTATGCGGGTTTTCTTTCGGCCGGAGTTGTTCAAGTCGTTCGGTTTAACCATGAAAGACACTAAGGCGCTGATCGCAAGATCGCGCGCCTGGATGCAAAAGAAAGGTTTGCTAGCGAACGCGAAGAAACAACGTGAGGCCGAGGTAATAAGGCAAACCGCCAGCGATAGAATCGCGGGCCTCGATCGCCCAAGCCTTAAAAACCTATTGGCCAGATTGCGCCGCGAGTTCACCGGGTCAAATAAGCACACAGAACAAGTGATGGACTCACACCGCCGCCTAAAACAAGCGATCAAGGACAAGGCTAAACAGCCGCAGCGTTCTGACGCTGAAAGAGAATACTTCAAGCTGTGTAACCAGTTGCCAACTGCTTGGGTATTCCAAGCTAAGAAAGTTATTAAAGATAATTACCCGCAAGCCCAAGGCGACGAGTATTTAACCTTGCTTAACGAGGTCCTGCGCGGCTACACATAGCCCTAAAACAATGTTTATAAGCTAGCCTAGTGCTGGCCTTTTCACGTTTGCTACAGCTAATTTCAGGCCGCACAGCGTGACGTTTTTACATCACTTACCCGTTAAATTCTCATTTATACGTCTGTTCGTTGCCAATTGTGGACGCATGATCTGACTAATATATTTTTAATCTCGAAATTTAATGCTGAACTAACCACTTCTTTAAAAAGAAGGATAATTAGACGCCCTAAAGGCGATCTAATTTATCTATCGCTTCGCTTAGAAAGATATAATGATGCGGCCATTTCCTGGCTTACGCCAGGGGCCTAAGATCTCCCCCTCCGCCCCCTCCGGGGGAACCTCTCGCCCGCGAGGCGTCAGGAGCTTGGCACGGACTTCGTCCTAAAGCCAATCCCCTGAGCCTAGGCTATTCGTTTCATTACGCAGTAAAGGCCAAGCCGCTTCGCGGTGCTGCGCAGCCTTGACAGCGTAATTCCACTGCTTTCGGAAAGAATTGATAGCGTGGTAACAGAAAATGCTTAACACCTTGCCAGAGCGAAATAGGGGCTTAAATCATTTAGCCAGTCAATCCCGTGACATGTCACAGGCTGGCAGGTATAAAGGCAATCAATTAACGAAATAACGAATTAACGCTTGATAATTAGGACGAAAGGGCCTAATATTTAAATCAAGGCCGGGCATACTGCCAAGGCCAAAAACCGGGGGGTGTTAACCCGATGAAGCTGAAAAGCTTATGCTCTTTAAAAACTGGAAATGCTACCGCCGACTTTTGGGTTACTCGCCGAGGTTCGATAGAATCACTAGGCAAACCAACAAGGCAATTTAACCCTGAACATATAGGGGTTACGGTTGAACGGCGAGACATCATCTTAGATACATGGTTGTTTTATGTTTTTGAACACCTGAATAGTTCAGGTTATTTTAAGGCACTAGCGAAAGGGACCCTTTCACTGCAACACATTACCCTAGCCGATGTTGGCAATATCCAGTTTAAACAATAATGAAAGCGGGGTTCGCCCCGCTTATATTGAGTCAAAAGGAAAATCATGATCCCGTTACCATCATTAGACACGCAACAAAAACAAGTTGCCGCATTTGAACAAGGATTAAATCCATCGACATTGTTGTCGGCCGAGTCGGGCGCTTGGGTTAGGCCGTGCGGCGAAGATGTCCGAATCGTCTTAAAAATGGCAGGGCTTACAGGTAGTTCAGCCGGGGCCTTGCTCGATGTCAGTAGTCGAACAATCCGTAAGTGGACTAGCGACGCCCAAGAAATCAAATTCGCGGCTTGGTGCTTGCTCTGTGAACGCGCGGGCCTAGGTATGATTTGGGTTAAATAGGGGGAGTTATGCGATATTCAATCATTGCAAAAACAGAAAGCTCGACGTTTCATTTGCTCAATCTCTCGGGAGAATTTGCACTATATGACAAACTATCACCTGGGCCTGAATATGTGCGAAATCGTTTCCGCGTTGACGAACGCGGCGAAGTAGCCCTACAAGAGTTGTTTGAGCAGATAAAATCGGACCCGACTAAATTTGGTTTACCTGATAATGCTCAGGTTTTTGTCTCGTCATCATTGGCAAAATACGAACTCATAAAAGAGGGGTTAACCTGTCCACAGTGCGCCGCTAATGCGTTAAATTTGTATTGGGAAGGGCAGTGTGCGCACACGAAGAAGTGGATCCACTTTGAACGCTGTGGCCAGTGTTTTTACAATCACTATCAGCTTGCCGAAAGGTAACAAAACCAAGGAATGTTTTAGATGATGACTCATAAAGTTTTAGCGGTGGGTGTGTTGGCCATAGCGTTAAGCGCCTGTTCAAAAATGCCTGAATGGATGATGTTAGGGAGCATTAACGGCTTGGATCGCGCTAAGTGGTCAACGGCAACCAATGAACAGCAGTTAGGGACCGCCGCTTATTGGCTGATATCGCTTGAGCGCAAAGGCTGGCTTAACGATTCGTCATTAGTCGAGGGCGATAAGTTTAAGGCTGCATCGATGACGTTGCAAAACTGTATTAATGATCACCTGGCATTCAGCAACAAAGAAACCGATGTGATAGTCGCGGAATGCGTTCAGTTAAACGCCTGGGCGAATCCTGATAAGTAAAGAATTAACGAAATGTATAATTAACGATTAATCAGGTTCAACTATCATTTTGATATGTTTTTGGTTTAACTGCGTGTCATTTAGGCGTACACTGTGCGCCAACATTTTGACTCGTTGTTACATAATTGCATCATTTGCATAGGAATTTTTATTTAATAAAACTTTCCGTGGTCAATAACACTTTAGGTGTGATTTTGTGGCCTGATGTAATATACTGGCTTGGCTTTTTTATGTTAACCAAGTGGGAGTATTTATCTATGAAAGTGACTGACACAGTTCCGACAACTCAGGCTATTGGTGGAGGCACTAAACCGCCTCCAAAAGAACAGTCTGTTGAGTTCGCTCAGGTGCTTGAGCAAGAGCAAGATGTGCAACTTAAGGCGATCGGCGGCGGCACTAAGCCCCCTCCAGCGCAAAATGAAATGTAGTCGTTAGATTTAGGTATGGATAGCTTGATAGCAGGGATGCAATGGACGTATTAATATATATTGACTCTATATTTACCAGCATAGACCAACGGCTGTTAAATAACTTTTTTTGTTTAGCTTTGGCGTTCGCCGCTTTGTTGAATAAGAGCAATAATAATATTCTTCTGTTGGTTTCTGTTATCTTGCTTGTTCACCTATTTGACGTTTTGTTTTTAAACGACTTCTTATTAAATAACCCTCACATAAAAAGTTATATGTTTTTTATTGTAAGTGGTTTTTTTGATATCGTCGTTTTATTGCTTATCGCCTTTCGATTGCAAGTCTTTCGATTAGTGGTTTTTGCTTACATAAAGCTGGCTGGATTCTTGGTGCCAGATGTAAAAGGAGATTACAAAGTAAGCATTGTTTATCAGCGTCATGTTGATGAATTTAAAATAATTTTGCTTTATGCCGCTAGTTGTTTAGTCAATATCATTACGTCCCTTGAGTATGGAGCCAGGGCCGTGATTTCAGAGCATATTTTATATGCTTATTATCTTTATACCCCTATCAAAGTTACGTTATTTGTTTACGAAATATTCTTACTTTTTAAGATAGGTTTTCAATCACAATCTTCTGTTTTTATGAAGGAATAATAAAATGGTACTATCTCAGATTGTTAAAGAGTTACGCCAGCTATCAGGGCTGACAGCAGAGGATTTTTGCCAACGCTTAAATATAAGTGTTGATACATTATTAAGTTGGGAAAATGATGATAGCAAAGACGGCCCAAGTTTCATTAAGCTGTTTAAGGCGTTATCTGTGACCCTAACATCCCGTCGTGATATGGACCATATCGACCGCATGGATAGACGACTAAACCAAGCCAAGGCCATTGTTGTTACTGTGAGCGATTCAGAGGATTTGAACGAGGATCAGCGTCTTGCGTTATCTGTGGTCAATGATCTGGTTGATGATGTTAAGCGGGATATGTTAGCGAGATAGTATTTGTCGGTTAACCACTCCCAAAAGCCACCTATGAGGTGGTTTTTTATTGCGCTGAATTTATGTCATTAAAAAGCCCCGCAAGTTACTGTATATAACTTGCGGGGCTTAAATCAAAATAGACTTTCTTGTCTTGGCTCTTTAGGCTGGGGCCTGTTGTCGACGTTCGTTACCTCTATCCCTTCAAGCTTGGCAAACTGTTCACATAATTCCGTGACAAATACGTTTGCCTGGTGCTTGGCACAATGTCCCCATGCAGTCTTAGAGCTTGTCGGTTTTCCCCATCGGTCTTTAAAGGGAGATAGCGGATCTGTGTCATACCCTTTGTGGCTGTAATATTCACAGCTATTGCAGCACTTAGGCATGGTGAAGCCGTTCATTAGACCCCCGTGATATCTAGTGATTTGCGTAACAGGGTTTGTAACCATTCTGGCTTGGTCTTAAGCCATTGGGCGACTAGCGCGGCCGGAATGGTTGGCAGATCAATTAGACGTGCTTTTTGTATTGCTGTATATTGCGCTTGTGACATAGCTATCAATTCCCATTGGTTGGTTGTGATTACTCAAGCGGCTGAAAGGTAAGAGAGTCAGCCGCTTGAACTTAAAAGCAGTTACCCGCCTTTATTCTCTTTGTAAAATTCAAATGCGTTTTTCAGTAAGTCGACCATTGATAGGTCGTGAGCCGTGGCAAAGGTCTTAAATTCCTTTTTCAGTTCAGCGTCAATTTTAAAGTTTAACGGGACCAATTCACCAGCGGCCGCTTTGTGTATGTTGTTACCCACAACGCCGCTGTGGGTGTCTTGCTGTGGTGGTTCGCCCTTGCCAATGCCTTTAGTTGGTTTCTTAGATGGTGCGGCCATGATTATTCCTCGATCAGCGTTTCTAGTCTATTAATGATGTTTTGAATGACAGCGTCGGCTTTTTCGCGCGGCTGCTTATAAACGGTTTCTACTACTGAATAACCCATGTCCATCGCGCGGCGGTAGCAGGGTTTGTCTTCGATACGGCCATCGATGACAAAGTAAGGGGTTTTGTTCAGATAGGCGACCGCTTCTTGATATTCGGTTTCGCTACCTGTTGCCCGGTTAAACACAAAACAAATCGCGTCTTGTTTTACACCTTCAGCAACTAAGTTGTGTGCCAGGGCAACGGCTGGCTGTAGGTCGTCAGTGGCTAGCCCTGTTGGGATGATAACAAGATCAGACACTAAGCTGATTTGCTTGCTGGCGCGGCTGGCCATTGGTGCGCCGTCGAATATAAACAAGTCGTAGTTGTCAGCTTGCTTAAGTGCCGTAGCGGCTGTACCAAAGGTTTCAACAGCTACAACGGGTTCAATTTGATTCATTAGTCGTCGTTGCAACCAGTTAAAGCTGGTTGATTGGTTGATGTCTAAGTCGGCTATTTTTACGTCCCAGTCAGAGCTTGCGTAACATGTAGCGATAGCTCTAGCGAGTGTGCTTTTACCTGGGCCGCCTTTTTGCCCGATAACGCTGATCTTATATCCCATTGGTTTTACCTATCGTCGTTATTTCGTTATTTCGTTAACGGTAAATTTAGAACATTAGGCGGCGATAGTAAAGCGTTAATTAACGAAATGTAGAATTAACGCTTTGACTTGAGGTTAGCGAGGGGTGAGGGCGTTTCTTAATGAGTGGGCTAAACATTCAGCCATGAGTTGATTTTCTAGCATGTTGGCGGCGGATTTAAGTATCGCTATTTTGTCTGTGACGCTGATGTGTTCCATGTCGTCTAAGTTGATCAAGATGCTGGCCGCAGCCTTGGCTAGTTCAGTGTTGGATATTTGCTTCATATTACCGCCTTTGCTGGTTTAGTCGCTGATGTGTTTTAACTTTTAATCGACAGATAAGCTTAATGCTTGGCTGTAGTTCAGGCGCATAGTCGCTAACTTTTTCCCTATTAAATGCCAGGTGTTCAGCGCGCGTTATTTTTTCCATATTTGACGGGGATAGATTTAATTTATCCCCGTCAACAAACCTAATCACGTCCCCCGGCTCGATTGGGCCAAAGTGCTTTATCCATTCGATTATGTGTTTAAATTCCCACACATTAGGTTCATGGGTTTTTATCTCTATATATCCGTCTACATTAATTCGCTCACTCCCAACGGGTCGCCAGTTAAACGGCTTTTCACCTTTTTTAAAGCTGGTCTTGTTTGGTCCTTTTGGTCTTGCGTTCGGGTGAGGTATGTTCCCTGGCTTAAATTGACCTGTTCTTCCTGAGAACCATTTGTTTCTTTTTCTCACACCTTTTATTGCAGCTATAGATAAATCAGTATTAAAGGCTTGATTAAAGGCGACAGTTAAATAAGGGTCGGTTTTTTCCGCATAATACGCTTTGATAAATGCCAGCATTTCTGGCGTGTAATGAATACATTTTCCTTTAGGCATTTTTATCGACCCCTATCAGCGCCCCGCCTCGATTGCCGTATTCGGCTTTAAATTCGGCGGCTTTAAGAGCTAACGCCGCGTTACTTACAATTTGGCTTGATATGCCTGAAACAGCCTTGGAGCGTTCAATTTCTTCTTTGAGTTTTTCGCCTGTGATTGATTCATCACTAAGGCGCTCAATCTGAGCAAATAAATGATTGTTTAAGTCGATTAGTTGATTCTTCATGAGTTCGCTTCCTTAGTTGTTTAAATCAGTCATTTTCATATCAGCGGGGGTAACGATCCCGTTTTGGGTGACGTTCACATTGAATAGCCAGTCTTCAGCAAAGAGCTTTACTTCATCGGGTATGCGAACGCCGCCGCTTGGGGCTTTGCAGATCACCGCCGCCATATTGTCTTTATCAAAGGTGATTAACTTGCCTGTGCCTGATTGGTGCATGTAAAGCAGTGAGCGACATTTATAGGTATTGCCGTCTTGGCCTTGCACTTCATTAAGCTGTGGCCACATGATCAGGTGGTGGTGGCCATGATGGAAAATGCCCGTCAAATCGATGTTGTTTTTCTCTGCCATGAGGCGCTTGATTTTATCGGCGGCGCGAATATCTCGCTGATTAGCGTCTGCTAATTGTTTTTTGAATGTGTTCGCTTCATTTTCTAGGCGCGTAATTTTAAGGCTTTTTTCTTCCGACTTGGTTTTCACTCGTTTCAATTGCTCTTTTAACCTGGCGGGGCTATCTGGCCCTTTAAGTTCGGTGAGTTGGCGTTGTAACTCTGCGCTTTTAGCCCGTGACATTTCAAGTTCACGCACAAGCCCCATTTGCTTATGGGCGTTTTTTTCAGCCTGAAGTAAAACCGTGGTCATTTCTGACATTCTGGTTTCTAGCTGGTTAATCTGGTCAGTGTCGGCTTCAATTTTGCGTTTGTAGCCGTCAACCTGATTTTTTAATAGGGTGGCGGTTGATGCCTGTTCTTTTAACCTGGTCATTTCACTGTTTAGGTGATTAATCGTGTCAGCCATAAGGTCTGACTCTTTAACCATTTTGTTAAATATGCCGATAAAGGCTTCTAAGCTGTTGGCGGCGTCATTGTTTAGCATGACTTGAGTTAGTTGTATGTGTTCCATTGCGTGATCTCGTTAATTCGTTAATTCGTTATTAAGTTTGGCTAGGTGCGCGTGGCCGCGTTCCATTAGTGATAATTTGGTGATCGATTCCCGTAATGTCGGCCCACGATATAAGCCAGGGAAAATGATTAAACAGCAGGGTTTGTTAAGCGGGTCTTTCATGGTTTCGCCTGTTTCGGCATTCACAAATTCAAGTCGGCCACTGGCCCAGCGTTTGCCCGTTGTGCCTTTGCGCTTGCCTGTCTTGTATTCGTGGTCGTAGTAGTAACCCGTTATTTCTCGAATGATGCAGGGGCGACCCTGTGGCCACCACTCCGAACTTGAGTCAGCGAAAACCAAAAAACAGGTGGTAAAGCCCTTTTCTTGTTCTTGTTGGGCCTTTTCTATCCAGGGCAATATTTTTGAATAAGGTGGGTTAAGCCAGCCTGTCGCACTGGATAGCGGCGGAACGCTAGCAAGCCAATCTTGTTTTAATGAGTCAGTTTCGGGCGTGAAGTACACAGCACACTTAGCCGATATGCTTGTCGCGGCCAAATCGATTGCAAAGTCGAACTCGTCATCGAGCGCCGCAAACAACCAAGGCACGGTTGAGGTTTGATCCCGATATTCTTCTTTGGTTTTTGAGTTTTGCTGATGACTTGCCATAGTTTCCCTTATTTACTCTTTAAGTTGTTTTTGTTGCAACTTTATGTGTATTTAGTCACTTTAAGTGGTCATTTTGGGCGTAAAAAAACACAGCTATGCCATGCTTTTTAGTAAAGCTTATTTACGCCAGCGGCCCGACCATACATAACGGCCTAACACGTCTAACGCATTGAACTGATCTTCAGTTAATTGCTGATCGTTAGAGTGGGTTTTATCGTTCGCATATAACGTATATGTGCCGCCGATGTCTTTTCTTATCCAGCGTAACCAGATATTACCGTCCTGTTCCCTTATTGCGTAAATGTCCGGCTCTTTTACGTCAGTTTCGGTGAGGTCGATTAATACGTCATCCCCTTTAGATAAATCAGGGACCATGCTGTTATCTGGCACGCGTAGCAATACAATTTTGTGACCTTCAATGCCTTTGGCTTCTAAGTCGCTTGCCCTAAATGCAATTGAATCACTGACTAGCTGCTTACTTTCATTTAAACCTTTCATGGTTTCAATTTTTGGGGTATTTGCAGTGATGTAGCCCCAATTGTCGGGTTGTTCGCCTGGGCTATCGGTAAAACCGACCAGGTAAGACGCCGAGGTGCCTAGCACATTTGCTAGATTGGGAAACATGTAAATTCTAGGGGCGCGGGCCCCACATTCCCAATTCAACCAGCGCGAACGGCTGACACCTGCCCGTTTCCCCGCTTCTTCGGCTGTCCAGCCTTTAGCTTGACGAAGACCCTTAATTCTCGCCCCGATTAAGAGTCTGTATTTTTCGTCATGGTCATCCATACGCTCGCCTCGTTTAGCAGTAGCAAAGCCCTACCTTGGGAAATGCCAATTAAAACCTAAATATACATTACTTTTTAAAATACCACATTAAGTATTAAATAGCACTTTTAGATCGTTGCATTTACCACTTAATGTGGCTAGTATTACCACTTAATGTGGCTTGAATGACCACGTAAAGAAGGAATAATCCAAGCCGTGACAATTAAAGAGTGGATAGACAGCTTAGGCGGGATAAGTAAAGCCGCCAGAGGGTTAGGGGTCGCACAGGCGACCGTTTGGTCTTGGTATCACTTGGAGAGGTTCCCCCGCCCTCGCCAGCAAGAGCTAATCAAAAAAGAAAGTCAGAACCGGGTATCAATAGAAGACTGGCGCGCCGCTTATGTGGCGTCGAAGGAAGTAGTATGACGATTATTGTGTTAATGGGTGGCACGACTAGCCACCAAGACGAAGTGTTCAAAGATTTTTGCGCCGCCCGTCCTGGGCGAGTTGAACGCTTTTCAGTAGGCGGATTGGTGGACCCACAACGCCGCGTCGAGCGTTACAAATTTATCTTTTCGCGAAAAACATTTGATGACCGGGTAACAGTTGTTGTCGGAGTCACTGATCCTGATGAAGTCGCAACACTGCGGCAATTAGGCGCGTTTTTCTGCCACGTTCGCGGCCCCTTGGCCAAGGTGTTTTGTTCTGTGCCGATGTTGTTATCGGATCTTCATGTTGCGCCCCGTTCTTGGTCATTACCTAAGCCTGATGCGGTGCTAAATCCGGCAGAAGTGCTATCGGAATGCCTGATCCGTTTCCGTAAAAAGGTGTGCTGATATGAACCTGACTCAAGGTGCAGCCATTCTTTGCCAATCAGAACGCTTTAGGGCGTTTTTAAGCCTAATCGCTAACCGTGATGTGAATAACGCCGAGTTGGCCGCGGTCGCAGTGAGAGAGTATTGCGGGGTATCGAGTCGCCGTGAACTGAATACCTGTAAAAAAGCCGGTGACTTATATCTGACACTGATCCAGCAATTCAACGCTTGGGCTAATCGTGATTGTTGATTTTAGTTCGCCCGCATTACCGCTTAGAACTCCAATTAATAAGGCGGACGGGTCATGTATACAAAAGAGTTAGACGAATTATGTGAAAGCTGGGCGCGCTGGGTTCACCGCGGCGGGCTGGCGGTAAGTGGTCAAAGTGTGCTGAGTAAGCTTATCGATAACCACGGTGTAATGAATTATGGCAGCGGTGGCAGTGGCCCAGCGCTGAATTGTGTTGAAGCGGATATCGAAGCGGCATTGATGGCGTTGTATGTAGTTAACCCGGCCGCGGTTGAGTTGTTTCGTTTGGAATATGGCGCGATTAAACGCCTTGGGTTTGATCCTGAGAAGCCTCAGTTTGATAAGGCTCATTCGCTTGGGATTAGTGTTAGAACCTATAAGCGGCGGCTTGGGTTAGCTCGGTCGCATATAACAGAAAAGTTAACTTCGTCGAGGGAAAAACATGTCACCACGCAATCTATTCACGTTAGCCAGTCATCCCCCGCGCCAGCCTCGACCCGCCAAGAAAACCGTACCAAATCCCGCCGCGGTTGCAAGACGGCGCGAACTTGAGGAACGGCTATTAGCGAAACGCGAAAGAAGCTTAGAACCGTTCTGAACGATTGTATAAATAACGAATTAACGAAAAGGCGAAATGATATGAATAGGGGATTTAAGATATCTCACCACTGGGTTAACCCGGTGCTAATTTGGTTAGTCGTTGCGGGTGACACCTGGGCCCTTTATTGGGTGAGCGTGGCGGCTAAGGTGGCTTTGGTGGCCTTGGGGACTTTCTTGATTATTAACTTTGTCTTTATTCACGCTGATGAAATTAGGACCGTACACAAGGGCATTAAGCCGCCCGTTGATTGGTCATCTCGCCTGAGTTTCTTTTGCTTGCTTGCGGTACTAGCACTGGTTCAGTGGTGGGGCTGGCTGGCGTTTTTACTGTTGCCTTGGCTGGCTGTGGTTGCCAAGAACGCCGCAATCTTTAGAAACAAGCAGTGATTAATTTATCCACAATTTTAATGAATAAGGTGTGAGTAAGTATGAAGCAAAGCAAAAGTGTTGAGGTGGCCTTGTCTGAAGCTGTTGTCCGCCGCTTTCAACATGATGCGACAGTGACCCAGCTTAAGGATCCTAAATATCCGCTTAGATTGCGCTTTAGCCGCGATCGCACAAAAGCAAGTTGGCACTTCGTAACTTACCGCAATAACCAAACTTATTGGCGCAAAGTCGGGACATGGCCGTCACTCACCGTTAAAGCCGTGCTGTCCTGTGTGCCTGAGCTATCAGCCCAAGCAGCCATTAATCCCGGTGATAAGCTATTAAGTGCCAAACAGTTTCAGACAGTGGCCGACTTATTGAACTGGTATGAGGCCCGCTGTAGTCAGTTGCAAAGCTTATCTAAACACCGCAAATCGACCATTAGGTCAGTGGTTAAATGTCACCTTTTACCTATGATTGGCCCACTAAGTTATGACCAACTAACCCCCGCTGATGTTGATGATCTGTTTATTTGCCCGCTTCAGCAAGAACGGTCATTAGCTACCGTTCGCTTGGCTTTCATCGTGCTTAAAGCGGCGTTTAACCAGGCTAAGAAACAGAAACGCATATCAGTAAATCCCATGAGTGAAATGGTATTCAGTGATTTTATTGTCGATAGTGTTGTCGCCCGTGATGGAGCCATTAAGCCGCCGATGTTACCTGAACTATTGAGCCGCTTATCAGAACAACCTATTAGGCTTCAGATGTTTGTTGCGCTGTTGCTGGGGTTTGCTACCCGTATCGGTGAAACCCGTTTAGCTCGATGGGACCAATTCGATTTAGAGCGTCGTCAGTGGGTTATTCCCACTGAGCATACTAAGACCCGTCAAGAACATAAGTTGCCCCTATCAGAACAGTTTGTTCGCTTATTGTCAGCCTATCGTAAGCAGCAATATTCAACGGGTTATCGTGGGTTGTATTTGTTTCCAGGTAAAAACCCTAAGAGTGCTATCAGTGAGTCAGGGGCCAGCAAGTTAATCAAACGCTTTAGCGAAAGCGCCTTTAGTGCTCATGACTTTAGGAAGGTTGCTCGATCAATTTGGGCTGAAATGAAAATCGATTATATGGTCGGTGAGATATTGTTAAATCACACCTTAAGTAAGCTCGATGAAGCCTATTACCAAACCCTTGTCAGTGGTCCTAAGCGTGATGCTATCGAACAATATCATAAACATTTAGATGACTTGGGGTTCGCTGAGTTTCACACCGATCCATTACCGAGATCGTTTGTTAAATCATGTTCAGTAAATCCCAATGGCCAAGCGGCTTAGACAATGAATCAAGACATTTATCATATAGGAGTAAGGACAATGCAAGGGACTGGAAAAAAACACGCCGCGGAATCGACACAAAACAATGCGCGTCAGGCCCACGTCGCCGCGCTCGCTGGTGAAAGAATGATTAGGTCTATCAATGAGTTGCAAGAACTCAGCGCACGGTGGCAGCGGATAAAGGCGGGGGACCCTGAGCGTTTCAGGGTTTACCACGGGTACGAGGCCCGCGGTATTTGACAAAATATTCACTTTCCTATGCGCCGACAGCACTCTTTCCAGTTAGCTGGAAAAATCCAGTTAATCCGCGGCCTGTAGGCTGTTGGTTTTAGAAATTTAGGTTAATTAGATGTCGATACGCTATTTAAACATTTCGCAGATCGCCGACATGTTCGCATTGTCCAGACCGACAGTCCGAAAGCGATTGAGGCGGGCCGGAGTCGCGCCACATTCGACCGTTGGCAGTGTGCCTTTGTATGACATGGCCAGAGTCGGCCCCGCTTTGTTTTCTCACTAAGGTTAAGGGTTAAAAATGTTTTCAGATCAGAGTTATGACAAGTCACTTGAAGAATTGAAAGCCGCTTTAGGTTCGCGTGGCCAGTTTGGCATTAGCGCCATTCAACGCCATTTACGTTGGGGATATAACCGCGCGTGTTACCTGGCTGAACATGGCGTCAAAACTGGCCAGCTTGTGACATGCGGTGAGTTCAATCACCAATACATGTTCAAGGTCGAAGACGAAAAGCGGGCTTGGTCTGGTCATGTTCAAATGACAGTTGAAACCGCGTTGAATATGTCTGATCGAGAACTTAAGCAGTGGTTTGGTGATGACGTTCAAGGCATTCGGGCTGAGTTAACCAGGCTAAAAGAGTCCGGCCGAGTTTACCTTCACACTGAAGGTTGCGATAACGAAGACCCTGTCACTGGTAAGTGCCTTAGACACTATAAAGATTAAAGGCGGTTTTATGAAACGTGCAACTTCACTTACTCGTTACCAATCGTTCCGTTGGCTATGGCGCTTTGATAGTGAGGCCCGTTGGTTCTGGTTTTGGCAATACGTGTGCGGCGCTGATCTTCAGCAAGATGTGTTAATCAACTTGCGTGACTTTGGCGTCGGTCGCTAAGGGGCCAATATTGAGTACGGATCATTTGCATCGTCAGCTTTGCAAGCTAGGCGAAATGATGGGCGACGGTTTGCATGAGGAACCGGACGGGGCTTGGATTGCGAAGGAATACCGCCAAGTAGCAAAGGCTTTAGGTTATGGACCAGTAAGGGCGAATAACAGCGAGGCGATTAACCAGGCTGTCACTGAAAAGCTTAAATCGTCATCTTGCCCTAAATGCCACGGGCCATTTAAACAAACTCGTTCAGGATCTTTAAGGGTGGTTTGTGTTGGGTGTGGCGCTAAGTATCAGCTTAAGCGGAGGTCGGCGAATGCCAAGCGGAAAACTAAAGGATGAAGATAAAAAACAGGCGCAGCGTGAAGCAGCCGCAAAGCGAAAGCGCATTCAGCGTGAACGCCAATCGGCTTTAGGGATCGCCATTGTTGAAGTGTCATTGACCAAGGGCCAGCGCGAAACCTTAGAGAGAAACCGAGTTATCCGCGGCGGCGTTCGTGGTGAATATGGCTTAGATTAATATATCGAAACCTTGATCCGCCGTGACAATGAACAGCTTAAAAAACAACTCGCCGCCCTGGGAGATTGCGGCAAATGTAAATCGTCATTACCTGGCGGGTGTGATGGTTTGTTCAAGGGTGATTGCGAATGCTGGCACACGTTTAGCTATCGTGAATTGATGCTTTAATTAGGAGTTAAACATTATGAGCAAGAAGGGCAATAACAAGCGCATAAAACAGATGATATTTGATGTGGCTATGCAGGGCCGTAAGTTATTTTGGTATGGCGAGGAAAGCGAAATATTTTTGGCTTATAGCGCCGAAGCAATAAAAAATGAATATGACGATCCTAACAATAATGAAGATTATCAGTGTTGTGAACAGGTAAAGACAAACTGGCGTGTAATGTGGTCGGCTGTTAGATGTGAAGAACCAATAGGTGGCGCTAAGTTAATCAAAGGTTCAGACTTTCATTATGCTGTGCCTTTAATTTCATTTGTTACGCCTTACTCTGAATATTACCCGGTTGATTGCATGTCAACATCTTATAACTAAAAAAGGTGGGGTCATTGCTCATTATGAATGCTGTGAATTTATGCTTTAAAAATAACAGAGGCTCTAATCGTGGATTTTAAACCATCTAAATTATGCAAGCAGTGTCAAGGGTCTGGTTTTTTTAAGAATGGCAAGTGTGGGTGTGTTGCCGTTGGCGTTCCAGTTGGCTATGTAGAAGCTGAGCCTTTAAATATTCGTATATGTGAAACTGAATTTAAATTGTCACATGCCTTGGCTTGCCTTAATTCAATAAGCGAAAGAGCAAATGATCCTGAACTGAGGAAGTTTGCGGCTAAAAAGATGGAAGAAATTAATTTTGATTGGATTGGTAAGTTAGAGTCGTTAGGGGTTATTGATGATTCTAGAAAAAATCTTAATTCTTAAGTGAGGTTTTTATGGCTGCTGAAGTTAAATTTATTGAAGAAAATAAGAAATTCCCGATTGAGATTGAATTGCATGGTGAGTCGCTAGTGTTCACAAAAAAAGCGGCAATTGAACTAAAAAATAAGCTTCAGATAGCCATTGATTTAATGATTGAGCATGAAGCAACAGCATAGGGGGAAATGATGCAGTGTAAACATGGGGTTATTTTATATGGCACAGCCTGTTTAACTTGTCAGCGTGACTTTGAACAGTCAGGGATTGTTAGCTCTGAAGGTCAATTAAAGGTTGGCGACAAGATCACAATCATTGGTAAGTCTACAAGTGACGATCAGCAAACCACTGTCAAAGATGTGATAAGAGTCGATGGCCACGAAGAAATCATTATCAATAAAAGTCTGAATAAGTATTTCATTACAGCCATGTTGATTAGCGGTCAATCATGGGCGAAACAGGTTCAGGTAAGGGAATAAAGGATCCGTTATGACGTTATATGAGTTCGATAACACCGGGCATCATGCGAATATGTGGGTTATCTATTGCGGTAAAAAACACTATGTTATTTCCGCAAACTTCCCTGAACGTCTTTTTGCTTTAGTGCCTGAAAAAGAAGATGTGCCATTAGATGAATGGTGTTGGGTTCGCTGTGAAAATGTCAGTTTAATCAAAAATGAAATCCTTAATTTCCCAGCAATCAAGAATATGGAACCTATGACAAAACCCCAGCAAGAACATGAACAGTTTCATGCCGCCGTGGTCAATCTTGGGCGTTTGTTAGTAAAGGAATCTCGCATCGATAAGGTGGTCGAATTTTTGGCTACAAAGTTAGAGTCAATCAAATGGAGGCATCGTTAATGACATTATCCGCCGATCAACTAGAAGAAATAATCAGGCAAGCTTATTGCACTGGTGTTAAAGACGCGCAAGATAATCACCCAAGCATTGCAGCCAGCCAATGGAAGAAAAAGAGAGTAAAGCAAATTTTAAAAGAGGTAGAAAGGCAGATCTCTAGCGGGACATTTAAATGTCACTAAAACGCTATCATTTAACATAATGGTTATTTGACGCATAACCGAAAACCACTTCAGTTAAAATCACCCGTTAACGCCTCAAAACTGGCAGTTCGTTAGCGGGTTTACCCCTCATTTTTAGAACTTAATAATTAGTCAAATTCACCACTATTACCGTTGACCGGGGATCATATCCCAAGGCCGCAAAAGTAACAGTTTTCGCCCGTGGGTGTGACATGTCACAAAGGGTAAAAAGAGCCTGACAACTAAAAGCGGAATTTGACAACTTAAAGTGTTGCAATCTTTGGCCCTTTAATTTAAAGTTCATCCAACGTGGTGTTTTTGCGTTTTACAAGTCCGTACCATTTAACCAGCTAGGGGCACAGGCTGTACCGACTTGTAAATATTTGACCTTATGACATGTCAGCGACTTGGCTTATTAAGTTGGCATCGAGGGAAGCCGCCGCCCCGCAATACCAAGAGCATGTTAGTACCCTGCTATAAGCCGCGGGCGAACACCGACCGCCGAGAGTAGTTCGGCACAACCATTCAAATTAAACAAAACCCGCCTTTCTTGGCGGGCCGCGGGCGAACACCGACCGCCGAGAGTAGTTCGGCACAACCATTCAAATTAAACAAAACCCGCCTTTCTTGGCGGGTTTTCTCTTTTCTGGGTCCTGAATATGAAATGTGTCATTAGTGCCGCTAGCGAGTTCAAAGGCCGCTTTATCGCCTATGGCGGCGGGAGTGGCATTTTCGTGTTTTCAAATGAAGTTGCGGCCAAGGCACAGCAAGCCGCCGAAATGGCGCAGCAAATCCCGGATCCGACATTGACAGTTCAAACAATGGTTTCCATCGGTGGCCTAGTCGTTATTGCGGGTCGCCTGGCATTAGACATTTTTAAAGAAGTCGATAAACGCCGCAATGGGAAAAACAAAAACAAAAGCGAGGGTGACAATGACTAATTTCAGCCTCTGTTTGTTATTGCTAGCTAACTTTTTAAAAGGGGTAGGTCATGCCTAAATTTAGTGCCACATCGATAAGCCGTCTTAATTCATGTCATCCCGACTTAGGCGTCATTTTCTCTGAAGTTATTCAGTCGATAGATTGTTCTATTTTTTGCGGTCATCGGGGACAGGCTGAGCAAGATAAAGCATTCGCCAACAAATTGTCACAAGTGCAATGGCCTAACAGTAAGCACAATTCAAGCCCAAGCATGGCAGTTGATGCGGGTCCGTATTTTGCAGAATTAAAAAACACGTCATGGGATGACGCCAAGGCTTTTGCTTTATTTGCGGGCTATGTAAAGCGTGTGGCGGAAGAAAAGTTAAAAGCGGGTTTGATCACGCATCGTCTCAGATGGGGTGGCGATTGGGACGGCGACGGGCGAACGCTTGATCAGAAGTTCCATGATTTGCCTCATTTTGAGTTAATCAAAGTTTAGTCCCAAACGGGGACTTGTCAGTGTTGAACAGTATCGAGCTGAACTTAAGCAGTAGGGCGTTGATGCGGTTTGCGTCATGGGGCGGCATGTTGCCGCCCTTACTTTTTGTTTATTGGAGGTTTTATGCGAGTCATTTTAATTATGTGTTTGGCCTTGGTGTCATGCCTTACTTTTGCCGATCCTTTGGATGTTGCGCCCGTCGTAGATGAACCCACGTTCGACATTGTGTCGTTATTGGTGGGTTTGCTGGGTGAAAAAGCGTCTTATGTGCTGGTGACAATTGCCGTCATCGGGTTTATTTGGGCGCAGTTGAGACAACTGATATCTGCCGAAACCTTGGCGAAATTGCCGGGCTGGGTTGTTTGGTTGTTGGAGCTTTTGGCGGCAAATAAAGGCCAAGCAGCGAACGCCATTAATAACCGCCCTGAGCGATTTAAAAAATGGGTTGGTTAAAGGCGTTAGCGCAAATTCTTAGTTTGCTTTTGTCGGAATTAGAGAAATATCGGGCAGAAGCAAAGCAGATCAGACGGGAAGATAGGAGAGCGAGCATTGAAGAAGCCCCTGCGAATGCTAATGCTGAGTTGTTTGGGAATAGTGCTGGCCGGGTGCGCATCGATGATGATGTTACCCAAAAGCCCGTGCGACCCGACGCCTCCGACGCTTGAATGGTTTGAAACGCAAGACGGCGGGATCTATTACCCCAAGGAATCGGCCGCCCAATTGCTCAATTACATTCACGATCTGAAAGAGTGCGCCGCTTACACTCAAACTAACCCGAAAAATTAGGAAAAGATTAGGCCCAGTGCTAATGGGGACCACTACTTCTTATTGAAAGCCCTAGCGCATTGGGCCGCCTTAATTGTAAATGAGGTGGCAAGGTGGCTGAAATAACAAATCTAAATGAAGCCTACCACTGGAACATAACCCGAATATCTGAAGCTTTTGGCTTGCATCGTGACACAGTCCGAAAGCGGTTAAAAGAAGCGGGGGTAAACCCTGCTAGCAAGCGTGGTAATGCTGATTTATACGCCTTAGAAAAAGTCGGTCCCGCCTTGTTCGGTGGGAGTACAACCCCAGGCACAAAGCTTGAATATACCCCTGAAGAACTTTGGCCAAAAGACCGTAAAGAATGGTTTCAGTCTGAAAACGAACGTCTAAAGTTTCAAGAAAATATCGGTGAGCTTATCCGTGTGCATGAACACAGAGAAAGCTTGCTAAAAACGATTAAAGCGACGGTGTCATTTTTTGAAAGTCTATCGGACAAAATGGAACGCCGCCGCAGCTTTACCCCTGATCAGCTTGAAGAACTCGACACAGCGACAGACGAATTTAGGTTAATTCTTCACAATCAATTGTTAGAGATAAAAGATAATGGCTGATTATGCGCGCGCTGAAGATGTCCGCCGTGACGTCATTAATTTGGTTAAACCGCCAGTGCGGGAACCGATCTCCGAAAGCGCCCGTCGATTACTTTATGTTGAACAAAGCGGCTCAATGGTCCCGTGGGATGGCGACTTAGTCCCGTATATGTGGGAGCCCATGAACTGTTTGCAGTCTCGCCGCTATGATGCGGTGATATTTGCTGGCCCGGCTCGAACCGCTAAAACCGTATCGTTAATTGATGGTTGGATAGCCCACACAATCGTTAATGATCCGGCTGATTTCTTATTGGTACAAATCACCCAGGATAAAGCGGCCGAGCACAGTAAAAAACGCTTATCAAGAGAGTTTGCCGCCAGCCCTGAGATTAAAGCGGCCATGTCGCCGCGCGGGCATGACAACAATGTTCACGACAAGATCTTCAAAAGTGGCAACTTCTTAAAAATAGGTTGGCCCACTAAAAATATTTTCGCGTCATCGGATTGGAAGCGAGTAGCCCTAACCGATTATGACCGCATGGAACAAGACATCGGCGGAGAAGGTAGCGGTTTCATTTTGGCGGGTAAGCGAACGCAAACCTATATGTCATCGGGCATGGTGCTAGCGGAAAGTAGCCCTGGTTTCTTAATCAGTGACCCGTCATATAAATGCACTGGCCATGAAGCGCCGCCGTCGCCTGGCATTATGTCTTTATATAATCAGGGTGATCGTCGTCTGTTTCATTGGCAATGCCCCGACTGTGGTGACTTTTACGAACCAGATTTTAAGTTATTGCAATACGACATAAACGAACCTGACCCATTTCGGGCCAGTAAAGACGTAGTGTTACTGTGTCCGCATTGCGGCGTAACCCATAGAGAAGACGACAAAGCTGGATCCCGTCGCTTTAAGCTGGCTCAAAATCATGGCGGAATTTGGGTGCCTGAAGGTTGTTGGCTAGACCAAAACCGCCAGATGTTAGGCGAACCGCGAGAAAGCCGCATTGCGTCATTTTGGCAAAAAGGCCCCACGGCCGCGTTCCAGTCGTGGAGTCAGTTAGTTTATAAGTACGTGGCCGCGTTGAGAGAGTACGAAAAAACAGGCCAGCTAGAAGATTTACAGGCAACGGTAAACACAGATCAGGGCTGGCCATTTACGCCGCCGCGCGAACAAGAGCGAACCAGTACCGACTTAATGGACCGCCGCCAAGAACTGGGACAGCGTGTCGTCCCGCCTTGGGTGCGTTTCTTGATTGCGTCGGTCGACGTTCAAGGCGGTGCGCTAACCAGTCGTTTTGATGTGTTGGTGCTTGGCTGGGGCCCCGATTTAGAACAGATAGTGATTGACCGTTTCAAAATTGAAAAGTCAAAGCGTAAAGACCCCGACGACCCGTCAAAGTTTGTCCGTGTTTCACCTGGTCAATATTTAGAAGATTGGGACCTGATCACCGACAAGGTGATAAAGCGAACCTATCGCCTCGATGACGACAGCGATCGCTTTATGCCAATCACTATGACTGCATGTGATAGCGGCGGTGAAGATGGGGTAACAGATAACGCCTATGAATACTATCGAGCATTGAAAAAAGAGGGCTTAGCCCGTCGTTTTATGCTGGTTAAGGGGGGCAGCACGATAAACGCCCCCAAGATAAATAAATCATACCCGGATAACTCAAAGCGTTCTGACCGTAAAGCTAAGGCCGTCGGTGATCTGCCTGTGTTTATCCTCAACACGGACAAAATCAAAGACACAGTAAGCCACTCGATAAACCGCACTGAACCAGGGCGGCGTTTTGTGCATTTTCCTAATTGGTTGCCTGAATGGGTTTTCGACGAACTAACAGTCGAAACACGCTGCAAAGCAACGGGGAAATGGACTAAGCCGTCGAGTAAAAGCCGAAACGAGACATTCGACCTTTTTGTTTATAACTGGGCGTGTATTTACAGCAAGAAAGCCGATCGCATCGACTGGGATAATCCCCCCGCGTATGCCCTGCCAATTGAAGAAAACAGCGAAATAATTGTCGGTGATGGGGAGTTAGCGGATCAGCCGCGCCGTCGCCGTCGCCGCCGCTAATAAGGGTATTTATGTTTACAAAAGACGATCTGGACGCCATTAACGAGGCGATAGCCAGCGGTGAACTGACCGTCAAAATTGATGGTAGAGAAGTCACTTACCGTTCAATTAATGAGTTGCAAAAATCCCGGCGTTTAATTTGTCGTGATCTTAATCGTCAAGCGGGCCGAAAATCGAACCCGCTAGCGGGAATGGTCACTCGGGTTGATAGGGGGATCCGTTGATATGGCAAAAAGCCTCATTGTTAACGCCCGCGGGGAACCATTTGAACGCCGAAGCCAAGCCTACGAAGGGGCAACACAGCCGCCCCGTTCTATGGGGTGGAATGCGTCAAGTGCCGGGCCCAATCGCGCACTAGCCGCCGCGGGTAAAACCCTACGCAACCGAACGCGGGCTGGGTATCGAAACAGTCTTTTATTAAAATCGGGTATCAATAAAAACGTCACTAACGAAGTGGGCCGCGGCTTTACTTTGATTAGTACCGCTCAAAATGATGATTTTAAAACTGAGTTAAACAAACTTTGGAAAGTCGTTTCGACACAGCTTGATCCTTGGGGCGACATGAATTTCGGCGGCATTATTGATTTGGCCGTTCGGTCCCGTCGCATGAGTGGTGAAGTGTTTATCCGTCGATTGCGTCGCCGCTTATCGGCTGGGTTAGAAGTTCCGGTCCAAGTCGAAGTATTAGAGTCTGATCTATGCCCTATCGACTTAAACCGCAAGCTGGACAACGGCAATCGCATCGTTCAGGGCGTTGAGTTTCGCGGCAAAGTAAAAGTCGCGTACTGGTTTTATCTGAGTCACCCGGAAGACGGGATCGACTTTGCCAGTTTAAACCAGCTTGAACGTGTCCCCGTTAAAGACGTGATCCACCATTACAAGCAAACCCGACCTGGGCAAGTTAGGGCTGAGCCTGAAGCGGCCGTCGCGTTACTCAAAGACCGCACCTTTGCGGATTATGACGACGCCGAGTTGGTGCGCAAAAAAGAACGCGCCGCGTTCACTGGCTTTTTATATCGAGAGTCATTCGAGGAAGACGACTGGGAGTTTGACCCCACCACAGGTAAACCGCTGTATGACGACGGAGAGGGTGCGCCAGAGCAAACAACGGTTGCCGCCGGAACACTGTTAAGAGGTGTTCCAGGTGAGAAGTTAGAACAGTTCGACGGTGATAACACCGGGCAAGGTTATAAAGACTTTGTTCGCTGGCAAGCGTTACAGCTAGCCGCGGGATTAGAGATCCCTTACCCGTTATTAACTGGCGATTGGTCGGGGCTTAATGACCGATTAGTCCGCGCGTTTTTAAATGAATATCGCCGCGGTATCGCCTTTGACCAAACCAACTTATCCGGCTTTCAGGTCGCGTTCAAAATTTGGCGCTGGGTGATAGAGGCCGCGGTTTCTGTTGGCCGCTTATATGCCCCCGGCTTTGCTAATGACCCTTATCAATATTTGATGTTGGACATTCGCCCGGATGCGTTCAAGCACTTACACCCGGAACAAGAGATTAACGCCCGTAAAAAGGCGGTTGACTCGAACATTTCTAACATCGAAGTCGAAGCCGCGGATCATGGCCGTGATATTGAGGACAACATGCGCCGCAATGCTAAGGCTATAAAACGCTGGCAAGACATTTGTAGAGAAGAAGGCGTCGAAAACCCCGGCGCTATGACCGGGCTATTTAGCGAGCCTGAAAACAGCGAGGAACCAGGCGAATGAAGAAAAACCTAGCACTTGATTTCTTGATGTCGCGCCCTTGGGCGTTAGAGCAAGGTTATCTTGACATCATGACCGGGTTATCGGCCCGCGACTTAGACAATCTTGATTTGTCGTCGTTAAAACTACCCCCTAACCAAGTGGCTGAAGGTGTGGCCACTGCGTTAGAGGGTAAATCAGGGCGCGCCGTCACCCGCGGCATGGAGATCCGCGGCGACGTCGCAATCATTCATGTAAACGGTGTTATTAGCCGCTATGCGGGCATGTTTGATGACATTTGCGGCGGAACTTCGACGCAAAACCTCGCCAAAGACTGGACCGCGGCGCTTGAGCGTCACGACGTAAACAGCATTGTGCTTTATATCGATAGCCCCGGTGGCCATGCCGACGGCATTCATGAGTTTGCCGAGATGGTTTACCAAGGCCGTGGTGAAAAACATGTCGTCGCCTATGTTGGCGGCAGTGCTTGCAGCGCCGCTTATTGGATAGCAAGCGCCGCCGATGAAGTGGTTATCGACGCAACAGGCCGCGCCGGGTCAATCGGCACTGTGTTGAATATTCGCCGCCGTAAAGCGACCGACGCCGACCCAATAGAAACCCTTGAGATTGTGTCGAGTCAGTCACCCAATAAGCGCATAGACCCTTTTAAGAAAGAGGGCCGCGACGCTTATCAAAGTGAAATGGACCAACTCGCCGATGTGTTTATCGATCGCGTAGCGCGCAACATGAATGTTGACCGCGACACAGTGTTAAACGAGTTCGGTAAAGGTGGGGTGTTAGTTGGCCAGTCGGCCGTTGATAAAGGTATGGCGCATCGATTAGGCAGTTTAGAAGGTGTTGTCAGTGAACTACAAAACAGGAAACGAAAGCCAATGAGTAAAGAAAGCAAAGGCCCAAACGCCAAAGAAACAACAGGCGCTAGCGTTATCGCCTTAAATTTACCAGGTGCAGAAGCGGCCAGCGTTGAACAGATTGTCGCGGCCATTACCGCCGAACGCCCTGATGTGATTGCCGCATTAGTTCCCGCGCCTGAAGTTACCGCGCTTGAGTCCGCCGAAGCAATCGCCGCCGCTTGTGTCAGTGCGGGGATCCCGGCTATGTCAGCAAGTTTGTTAAAGCCTGGCGTCACTAAATCCGCCGCTGAACAACAAATTAAGGCCGCTACCGAGTTAAAAGACACGTTAGCCGCCGCGGGTTTAAGTGCCTCGTTTGATTCACTGGTCGGCCATGTTGGCGACCCGGTTAAATTGGCGGGGTTAGTTGCGCATGAAATTCAGGCGCAAGGCGACGAATCCGGCAATTCTAGCCGCCAAGTTATCGGTGATGGTGGCAAGACTAAGGCGTCACTCAATACCAAACAAATTTACGCTAACCGCTAGGCTGGCGTGGATAACTTAACCCTTAGTTTTTAACCTCATTTATCAGGAACTCGATAATGGAAAATTACAGTTTAGCGCCGCGTAAAAGCGCGCACGTATTAGGTGAAGTGGCTTTTTTATCAAAAGATGAAGTGGTTATCGCCGCGGGTCAATTGGCTAATGCAACGGTATTAGGCAAGAAAGATGACGGTACGTTTATTCAGTTGGACATTGCCGCCGAAGCGACCGAAGCGACCGCCGCGTCCGCGGTGTTATTTGGTTTTGTTAATGCCAATGATGCCCCCGCCCCTGGCTTGGCTCATACCCGTTTAACGGCGGTTGATGCGTCTAAGTTGGTGTGGCCTGACGGTATCACAGAACCACAAAAGACCGCCGCCCTTGCAGAGTTAGCCGCGCTTCACATTATCGCCCGCTAATCCGCTTTTAACCCCCTTTAAGTAAGAGAGTCATTATCATGGAATTAGAACACGCACTGAGTTCTGAAAAGTTCACCACTAAGAGCCTGACGGCTTCAATCAACAACGCCATAGTGCCTAAAACCCGCTTGGCCGAATTGAAGATCTTCCAAGAACGCGGCATTCGTACCACGTCGGTTGATATCGAATATAAAGACGGCCAAATCATCCTTGTGCCAGAGAAAGAGCGCGGCGCTGATGGTACGCGCATGGATGACCGCGACCGCAACATTTACACATTCCGCGCCGTGCATTTGCCACTTGAAGCAGGGATCATGGCTGATGATATCCAAAACACCCGCGCCTTTGGTAGTGAAGACGAACTCGAAGACCTGGACACATTGATCAACGAAAAGCACGAAGATCACCGCTTAAGCCTGGATGCGACTATCGAGTTTCACCGCTTTGGGGCGCTGTTCGGTAAAATCATTGGTGCTAAAGGCACTGTGATCGAAGACCTTTACGCTAAGTTTGGCATTCCTGTGAATAAAAATGTCTATCACGACATCGACTTCACTAAGCCAATTAAAACCCAGTTGCTAGGGGTGAAGCGTGAGTCTGAAGCTAATCAGAAAGGTATTAAAGGCAAGCGTTATCGCGGCTTGTGTTCCCCTGCTTTCTTTGATTCATTGATGGAAGACGAAAGCTTTATTAAGGCGTTTGAGCGTTTTAACAACGGCGCGGCTTTACGTGATGATGTCCGTTCAGGTGTGTTCTGGATGGGCGTTTACTGGGAGGAATGCGATCAGCAAGTGCTAGATGCCAAGTTTATGAAAGACGGTGAAGCGGTTGTCTTCCCTGAAGATAAGCCAGGCTTGTTCTTAACTCGCTTTGCCCCAGCTAACTATAACGAAACCGTTAATACTGTTGGCTTGCCTTACTACTCGAAAGCTGAACCAAAGCGCATGGGTAAAGGTGTGGACATCGAATCACAATCAAACGTGATTAACGTCTGTACTAGCCCATTAGCGGTTCGTCGTTTACGCATTAAAGCGTAATGCGTGACCCGTTTAAACGGGCCAGCCGTCGGATAGTTAGACGGCTGGGAAAGCCTGTGGTGATCACCACGGCCAATGGCGTTCGCATCGACAATATAAAAGGGGTGTATAGCGCCCCTGAAGAAGATTCGCTCGTTAAAGGTCGAAAAGGTGGTTTGGCACTGAAAACGCGGTCCGCGACATTAACTGTCTGTGATGATGATATCGATTGTCGGCAATTGTCGACCGATTGGCGGATCATCGTGCCTCATGTCAACCGGGAGTTTTTTCCGGCGGATCATCTTAATGATGGTGACGGTTGCACGGTGATCTATTTAGCTGATGCCTTGACCCCGTCGCCCGATATGGACGAACAAGGCAATGAGTCAAAGTGGCGTTGATGTCAAAATTAACTTTGCCCGTGAATTGCAACAGGCTAGCGCCGTATTGCAATCGACCCCTAAGCAACTTGAGTTAGCGGGCCAGCGAGCAATTAGAAAAACAATGCGTTGGTTACAAACCCGTATTGCGCGTGAATTGTCCCAAACCTTGGGCTTGGCTCAAAAACTATTAAAACCCCGCTTAGTCATGAAAACCGTTGGTAAAGGGTCGGATCAGGTCACGATATTGTGGCTTGGTACTGCGCCAATGTTGGCTGAAAAAGTCGGCAGGCCAAGACAGACGAAAGCGGGGGTTTCTTTAGGTAAGCGTCGTTACGAAGGGGCGTTCGTGGCGGATATGTACGGCTATGATAGTGCCGTTTGGATCCGAGCCAGTCGCAACAATGGCCAATACGACACAACGTCTAAACAACGCAAGCCGAACCCTAACGCGATTTCAAAGAAGATGCGCGGCCGTTTCCCAGTTCAACACATTGCTGTTGGTATGGAGGATCATGCGGCTGAAGTCTTTAAGCGATTTGAAGCTAGGATCCCGGATGAATTTAGAAAAATCCTAGGTCAAGAACTTAATTATGTGGTGAATCATGAGCGATAACCTGTCACTAACAGACTTCACCCCGTTACATGAAGCCATGATAACCGCGCTAAAAGCGAAAATGGCTTATATAAAAACGGTTGAAGCCTACGACCCCACAACCGAGAGTGAGGGCGGACAGCATAGCTTAGTAAAAACCCCCGCGGTGTTAATTGAGCTAGCCGAACTTAGACCAGGTAAACCCCTTGGTGATGGTCGACAAGCGTTTAGTTGCGAGTTTATTTTTCACTGTATTTTGTCAACCTCCACTAAGAATGTGGAATTAGAGATCCGCAACTATGCGGCCGCAGTCGCTAGGGTAGTTTATAAAAACCGTTGGGGCTTCTCGAATGCTGCTGAATTGCCGGACGATATCGGCGCTTATCCTGGTGTGTTTAAACCTGGCGATAAGGGCTTTGAATCTTGGGTGGTGTCGTTTCGTCAAAATGTGTTTTTAGGTGATATCGATGTCAATGAAGAATCGATCCCGTCTGAAGTGTTTTATAGCATGACGCCTGAAATTGGTGCGGCGCATAAAGACGATTACACAAAAGGCCAAATATGACCGACATATTCGACTTATCCGAACGCATAGAGGCCCTTGAACGTGCAGTGGCTGAAATGGTTGTTCGCGGTGTGATAAGCGAAGCCGATCCCGCGCGGGGGCAATATGGCATGGTCAGGGTGACTTATGGCAGCGCAGACAAACCCATGAAAACCGCGTGGCTACCCGTTAAACCCATTCGGGCGGGTAAAGCGGTGGTGTGGTGGTTTCCTGAGGTTGGCGAGGGGGTGACTGTGATATCACCCGGCGATCTGAGAATGGGTGAAGTTTTTCCCGGCAGTTTTCACGCCAAGCGCCCCGCGCCCAGTAATGACCCTAATGTGTTCCTGGTGCAGTTTGGCGACGGCTCAAGTGTTGAGCATAACCGCGCCCAGCACACGCTAAAAATTGTCAACGTGGGCGACATCGATGTCACCACGCCAGAGCAAATAAAAATGACCGCCAGTAAAGGTTTTGTGATGATCGGGAATATCGAGCATCAAGGCGATACGCACACAACGGGCAACATTGCCGCCGATAAAGATATCAGCGATAAGACCCGCAGCATGGCGGCGGACCGCGGCATTTATAACGGCCACGATCACCCTGTCGGCAATCCAAACACTAAAAAACCAAACCAACCACAGTAATTCTTTATTTAACGAATTAACGAACCAATCAACAAAGGTCGACAATGAAAACAGGCACTGATCGAGAATCGGGGCGGGTGATTAGTGGGGTCCCGTATTTACGCCAGCGTTTAGCTGATGTGATTAATACCCCGCTTGGGTCCTTGGTCGCCCGCCGTGAGTTTGGTTCGAGAATGTATGAAATGACCGACCGTAATATCGACCGCCGCTTTTATATGGATGCGTATGTCAGATTAACCGAGGCGGTAAACAATCCGGCCAATGGTTTAGATGATTTTAAATTAGACGAAATGACCGTTTCCCCCACAGGGGATGGTCGGGTCGAGATTAGTTTATCCGGGACATATTTGTCGAACGGAAAGCCGGTCACAATGGAAGGAATTATTTTCGATGTCTGAAGGTATCAATTTAGCCCTTTTGCCGCCGCTAGATGTGGTGCAGCAAGTCGACCTTGAAGCGATTATCGCCGATATAGCCAGCCGAGCCGCGTTAGAAAATGCGAGTCCGTCGGATCCGGCTTATCGGGTGGCGTTAGCCGCGGCATACCGCGAAATGATGTTACGCCAAAACGCTAACGAAATGTGTTTAGGCGTCATGCTGGCATTTGCCAGAGGCCCACAGTTAGACCATATCGGTGTGACATATTACCGTCACCCGGACGGGACCCCTGTTACCCGCCTTGCCGACGAGCAAGACGAAGCCTTTCGTTTTCGTTTACAGCACTCGCCAGAGGGGTTATCTGTCGCGGGTCCCGATGGGGCGTATTTATTCCATGCTTTAAGCGCCCACAAAGACGTGAAAGGGGCCGCTGTATTTGGTCCACATTCGCCGACTAACCCGACCGCCCCCGGTTTTGTTGATATGTATATATTAAGCCGCCAAGGTGACGGGGTGCCGTCAAATGGGTTGTTAACGGCGGTTGATGCGTACTTATGGCCAAAGCGCCCGATGACGGACAAGTTCACAGCCAAAGCCGCGACCGTGTCACATTATGGCGTAGTGGCTGAACTCTTTATGAAGCAAGGCCCCGACCCTGAAACGGTCAGGGCGGTCGCCCAGCAACGCGCCCAAACCTATGTTAACGAACAGCATAAGTTAGGCGGTCGAATTGTTGAGTCAAACATACACTGGGCGCTAACGGTTGAAGGTGTGGTCGAAGTGCGGTTAATAGGTTGGCAAGATGTGATATGCCAAGCCAGTGAAGCGCCGTTCTGTGACAGCTTGGCCGTGTCGATTGGGGGCTATCTATGACCGATAAAGCTAGCCTGTTACCTGGCAACTTAAGCGACCTTGAGCGCGACCTTGATGTCGCCATAGCCCGCATTGAAGACATTAACATTCCCATTAGTGAACTATGGGACCCGTGGCATTGCCCGCTTGATGCCTTGCCGTTTTTAGCCTGGGCGTTATCGGTTGATCAGTGGCGTAGCGATTGGTCAGAAACGGTTAAGCGGCAAGTGGTTGCCGGAAGTATTGACGTTCACCGCATTAAAGGAACCCGCCCCGCGGTTGAGCGCGCGCTTGCTGATTTGGGGGTCACGGTTGATTTAGTTGAATGGTTTCAAGCCCAGCCAGCCGCCGCCCCATACACCTTTGATATTACCGCTTGGGTTAATCAAAACATTGCCCATGGCGCGCCCAGTATCTTAGGCCCTGAATTGTACGATCAGCTATTTGCAGCCGTGGTAAATGCTAAAAACACGCGATCGGGGTTTACGTTCAAAGTAGGGGCCAAATTTGGCCCCAACGCCATTGGTGCGGGTTCGGTTTTAGAGGGGCAAGCGGCGATCGCGCGGCGTGATACTCAAGCTATTCAAGAGCCTTTGGCGTGTCAGTCTGCGATTGCGGCGGGAATGGCTGGTGTGGGGGTCGGTATCACCCGGCATTCTGCCCAGTCTGTTATTGATGCGTCACCCAAAGCCGCGGCCGTACAAGTTGCGGCGCGGGTTCAGGGTAGCGCGGTAGTTTATAGACGGATGGAGGCGACACAGTGAGCACATTAATACCAGTGATCACCACAAAAGGCTTGGCGGCGGTATTTAGTCAAACCAATGCAGGGTTAGCGGCTGAAATTACCCATATTGCACTTGGGGACAGTGGCCGAACGCCTAGCAAAAATGAAATCGGCTTAGTCCGTGAAAAAATGCGGATCCCGATTGCTGACGGCCAACGCATTAATGACACGCAAATTCATGTCACGGCCCTGGCCGATGGTGCAACGGAATTTTGGGTAAGAGAAATCGGCTTTATCTTGAAAGACGGGACCATGTTAGCTGTGTGGTCTGATAGTCAGCCATTGGCTTACAAATCGCCCGCTGTGCCGTTATTGCTGGCCTTTGACTTGGTATTGGCAGCATTGCCAGCCCAGTCGGTCACAGTGCAGGGAACGGGCGCTAACTTGTCGCTAGCGGCTTGGGGCGAGCATCAAGCCGCACTAGCCGCCGCCGCGGTCGATAACATGGCGCGGCACGCTGAGTTGTTGTTTCGGGTGATGGACCTTGAACGCAGTCAATAGGGGGCGTTATGGCCGCAACAGATTTACAGTTTACGGCCGGAACGACATTCGCCTTTGATTTAACCTGGCAGACCAAGACCGATGGGGGCGAATTAGTCCCTGTCGATATCACTGGCTGTACTGCGTGTTTTCAAATGCGCGAAATCGCGTCCGGTAAGCTGTTAGCGCAAGCTAAAACCGAAGGTGACGGCATAGCGTTAAATGCCGGGGCTGAGGGTGACAACATGGGCAAGATTGCCGTGTCGATTCACCCAAGCAAAACCCGCGGCTTAAAAAGCTTTGTGCTTGGTAAGGTTGCCTATGAACTGCGTGTTTATTTCCCGTCAGGTGATGTCTATTCGCTGATGTCGGGGTTTGTGGCGATATCTGAAGGAGTGATCCTTGAGGGGGCATAGTGGTTAATTCACAAACTCAAGTGGTGTTGTCTAGCGCAGTTCGCCATGTGGTACAGGTTAGCCGCGGAAAAAGCCAAACCAACGTCAGCATAACCGCAAAGCCCCATTTCTTTGCGATAAGTGCCGGGGTGCAAGGCCCCGTTGGCACGGTTGCTGAAGATGTATTAGCCGCCGCCGCAAGAGCAGAGCAAGCCGCCAATGGTGCGTTAGGTTTGGCCAGCACGGCAAGCCTAGACCTAGAACAGTTAGTCAAGGGCTTAGATGATGCGTTCGCTTTTCATGCGGGCGCAATATCGGCCCAAGGGGGATAAATGGGATTAGCGATTAAAATCACCAACATGATCGCGTCGGTGAATAACTTAATGGGGGTGATTGACGGCAAGCTACGCAACAAGGCAAACGCCGTCGACGTATACCCAAAAACGCACATTGACGATCCGCTAAAAACCTTGGGCGCAAACGCGGCCACGGCCAGTAAGTTAAAAATTTCCCGTCAAATTGCCTTATCGGGTGATGCGACGGGGGCCGCCGCGTTCAATGGCGCGGAAAACATTACTTTAGTGGTTACGGTTGCCGCCCTGGCGGATAAAGCCGACAAGGTGGACACATTAACCCCTGCCCAAGTTGACGCCCGTATTCAAGCGATTGTTGGCGCGGCTCCGGTGGCGCTTGACACGTTAACCGAGTTAGCCGAGGCGTTAGGCAATGATCCTGATTTTGCGGCGACTATGACCGCCGAGTTAGGTAAAAAAGCCAATATCACCACGGTTTACACTATGACCGCCGCCGACGCGCGTTTTTTACTGAAAGGTGAAAAGGCCGCCGATTCGGCATTATTAGGGGGTAATAATCCGGCATTCTACGCCCCGAAATCGGGTTTAGAAGCGTTGGAAACAGAAGTCGGGGACGCACTGTCACAACTCACAACGGCGTTTACCAATGGCGCAAATCAAATTAACAACATAGGAGCTTAAACTATGAGCTTAGAGCAACAAGTCACCGCCATGGTGGCAGCAGCTAACGCTTTAACCGGGGCGGTTAATGGTAAGATGGGACAGATTGATCAGAAAGTGGAATCCGCCAAGCAGGATTTTAATAAATTTATCGAATCTGCTGATGAACGATATAAAACTCAAACTCCAACTAAAATTAAGGTAGGCGGCCAGTGGAATAAATATTATCCAGTTCGGATTTTTTTACGCGGTGGTCCAGTTAACAAATTAAATATTTACAGACCTGATTTATATGAAAATCGTGGACAAATTGATGGGCTGTCGCCTGAACATCCTCCGGCAACATTTACAGCATCTATTCTAACGATCGGTGACGCATACGGACATCGAGTACCATTCTATGCATTCGATTCTTATCATTATCATTCATATAAGTTTATCGGAAAAGTTGTTAATCATTACAAATCACAGTCTATCTGGGTTTGGTTGAGAGGTGGAGGAGTCAACTATTATCTGACTCATGACAGTATTTTTATTAATCCGGAGTTAATTCAAACACACAATGCAGTGACGGACTCGCAAGGAGATTTGATTTCTATATATTTAGGCGGCTTTAGTAGCGCCCAATTTGGTATTTCATTTTTACCAATTATGGATTCCGAAATTGATCCTAGCATACCTGCCAGTGGGTATATCAGAGGGGTGTCATAATGATTGATACAGATATGATTTGGAGTCAAGTACGCATTAACCGCGCTGTTAAGCTAAAAGAAACGGATTGGACGCAAATGTCTGACGCACCATTATCTGAAGAAAAACAAGCCGAGTTTGCTGCATATCGCAAGGTTTTGCGTGATTTACCCCAATCGACAGATAATCCGGACGAAATAGTCTGGCCCGAAAAACCCGAATAACTAACCGCCTAAAGGCGGTTTTTTTATACCCTTTAATTTATGGCCCTGGTCGCATCGATGCGACCAGGGCTTCATTTTATCACAATGGAGTTTATAGCTATGGCCGGAGATTATCTTCACGGTGTCGAACAGTTTTTTCTTGAAAACACCAATCGCCCTATTGAAGTGTTACCCGCGAGCGTGATTGGCCTTGTGGCCACGGCTGATGATGCCGACGCGCTAACCTTTCCACTTAATAAACCTGTGTTAGTTAACAGTGAATCATTCATGGCCAAGGCGGGCGTGTCGGGGTCATTGCGTGAAGCGTTAGAAGACATTTACCGCCAAGGCGGCGCGCTGGTTGTGGTGGTTCGTGTCGCTGAAGAAGCTATCGAAGCTGATCAGATTGCCGCAGTAGTCGGGACTATCGACAACGAAACCAACAAATTTACCGGGCTTAAGGCGCTGTTATCGGCCGAAGCGGTGTTAGGTTTGCGTCCGCGATTGCTGATTGCCCCTGAGTTCAGTTATTTACCTGGCGTCGGTGCAGAGCTTGAAACTATCGCCAAGAAGCTAAACGGAACGCCATTGATTGACGGCGATCATACCGCTGGCTATTCGGCGGTGATCGCTCAGGCGGCTAACTATGATGAAGCTTATTTCTTAAACGGTGGCTTTGTGTTCTTTGATGCCGTGGCCAAGCAAGAAGTTGAACGCTTTATGTCGGCCACGGTGGCGGGCGTGATTGCCCGTGTCGATAACGAAGAAGGTTACTGGAACAGCCCGTCTAACCGTAAAATTTACGGGGTATTGCGTACCGTTGAAACTATTGATCACGCGATTGGCAGCGCGACAAGTAAGGCGAACTTATACAACCAGAAACACGTTACTGTGGCGGTTAATCAGCAAGGCGGATGGTACTTGTGGGGCAACCGTTTAACTAACGGCACTATGTTACCGCACCAACGGATCCGCTATATCGTCGGTGATTCAATCCTGTATGCACACCAAGCCATGCTTGATCGCAACGTGACAAAGGGCTATGTCGACGGGGTTAAAAACCGCGTTAATAACCTGTTACGCCGTCTAATTAGCCGTAGCGTAATTTCAGGCGGTGAGTGCTGGCTTGATAACGAACTGAACGTCGCGGCGATTGGTACGGGCCAAGTGTATTGGGATTATGACTTAGGCTTCTATGATGTCGCCGAGCGTATGACCTTCCGTCAGCACGTAACCGACCGTTACAACGAAGCCATTTTCAGCTAATCGATAGCGTCATTCATTCAATATAGGAGCCTGTTTACATGGCTAAATTACCCACTATCGTTACCGACATTAACTGTTTCATCAAGGAAACCAGTTTTGCAGGTATCGCCAATAAAGCCACTTTGCCTAAAGTGGTTTCAAAAACCGTTGATATGGTGCTGGCTGGTGTGGCTGGTGATATCGAACGCGATATCGGCAAACTTGAAAAATTAGAGTCGGATATCACGATTAGTGATTATTCGTCTATGGTGCTGGATCTTATCGGTAGCCGTTCAAGCCGTGAAGAAACCCTCACTTTGCGCGGTGCGCTCGATGTCGGCGACAAAATTTCAACCTTAGTTATCAAAATGCAAGGTTATTGGAAAGGCGTTGAATTTAACGAAATGGAGCCAGAAAAAGAAGCCACGACCAAGTTTTCAATTGCGGTCGAGGTTTACACCTTTGAACTGGACGGTAAGGAAATCATTCACATCGATAAGATGAACAACGTGTTTCGCGTTAACGGCAAAGACCGCAACAAAGAGATCCGCCAGGCATTAGCACAATAAGCCCATAGCTTATAACCTGGACAGTTTTTTCATTATTCGCCCCGTCGGCTAGTCGCCCGCGGGGCTTTTTTATAGAGATAAAGCCCTATGAGTAAAAACACAGTTATTACCTTGGTTAACCCTATTAAACGTGGCGAAACCGAAATTAAACAGATCACCATTACTAAGCCAACGGCGGGCCATTTGCGCGGCCTGAAAACGGCTAACGTAGTTGAGTTGGATTTTGATAGCCACAAGAAGCTTGTGCCGCGTTTAACTGATCTCACTGAAGCTGAGTTCTTAAGCCTGGATGTTGAAGACGTGTTGACGATACAAACTGAGGTGGCGGGTTTTTTCGTGGCCTCGAAGCTATCCCAGCTTGCGTAATGGAGCTTGAAGCCGATCTGTTCTTGACGTTTCAAGGATGGGGTCCGGCTGATACTGCGCCAATGTATTTAGATGAATTGATTCATTGGCACAGGATAGCGAGCGAACGCCGCGAAAGCGACGACTAATAAAAAGGCCGGGTGATCACTGATCGCCCGGCCTTTTTTTGTATGGGTTTTCAGGGGGTGTCAC
>NZ_JABRVR010000001.1:0-111687 GCF_013248875.1 Shewanella sp. DC2-4
ACATCACCAGTAACACGGTGACGGTGGAGGTGACGGCAGCGGTGATAACCGCGATTACCGTGACCCCCGCGACCGTTGATGTGGCCCGTGGGTCAAACACAGCAGTTAACCGCCACGGCCACCTACAGTGATCGCACATCATCCGATGTGAGTGATTCTGTGACATGGTCGGTGGGGAATACTGCGACGGCCACGGTGACGCCTACGGGCTTGTTGGATGGGGGTTGAAGCGGGTAGCACCACCCTCACGGCCACAAAAGATGATATCACCAGTAACACGGTGACGGTGGAGGTGACGGCAGCGGTGATAACCGCGATTACCGTGACCCCCGCGACCGTTGATGTGGCCCGTGGGTCAAACACAGCAGTTAACCGCCACGGCCACCTACAGTGATCGCACATCATCCGATGTGAGTGATTCTGTGACATGGTCGGTGGGGAATACTGCGATGGCCACGGTGACGCCTACGGGCTTGTTGGATGGGGGTTGAAGCGGGTAGCACCACCCTCACGGCCACAAAAGATGATATCACCAGTAACACGGTGACGGTGGAGGTGACGGCAGCGGTGATAACCGCGATTACCGTGACCCCCGCGACCGTTGATGTGGCCCAGGGTCAAACACAGCAGTTAACCGCCACGGCCACCTACAGTGATCGCACGTCATCCGATGTGAGTGATTCTGTGACATGGTCGGTGGGGAATACTGCGATGGCCACGGTGACGCCTACGGGCTTGTTGGATGGGGTTGAAGCGGGTAGCACCACCCTCACGGCCACAAAAGATGATATCACCAGTAACACGGTGACGGTGGAGGTGACGGCAGCGGTGATAACCGCGATTACCGTGACCCCCGCGACCGTTGATGTGGCCCAGGGTCAAACACAGCAGTTAACCGCCACGGCCACCTACAGTGATCGCACATCATCCGATGTGAGTGATTCTGTGACATGGTCGGTGGGGAATTCTGCGACGGCCACGGTGACGCCTACGGGCTTGTTGGATGGGGTTGAGGTGGGTAGCACCACCCTCACGGCCACAAAAGATGACATCACCAGTAACACGGTGACGGTGGAGGTGACGGCAGCGGTGATAACCGCGATTACCGTGACCCCCGCGACCGTTGATGTGGCCCGTGGGTCAAACACAGCAGTTAACCGCCACGGCCACCTACAGTGATCGCACATCATCCGATGTGAGTGATTCTGTGACATGGTCGGTGGGGAATACTGCGATGGCCACGGTGACGCCTACGGGCTTGTTGGATGGGGTTGAAGCGGGTAGCACCACCCTCACGGCCACAAAAGATGGCATCACCAGTAACACGGTGACGGTGGAGGTGACGGCAGCGGTGATAACCGCGATTACCGTGACCCCCGCGACCGTTGATGTGGCCCGGGGGTCAAACACAGCAGTTAACCGCCACGGCCACCTACAGTGATCGCACATCATCCGATGTGAGTGATTCTGTGACATGGTCGGTGGGGAATACTGCGATGGCCACGGTGACGCCTACGGGCTTGTTGGATGGGGTTGAAGCGGGTAGCACCACCCTCACGGCCACAAAAGATGGCATCACCAGTAACACGGTGACGGTGGAGGTGACGGCAGCGGTGATAACCGCGATTACCGTGACCCCCTGCGCCCGTTGATGTGGCTCAGGGTCAAACACAGCAGTTAACCGCCACGGCCACCTACAGTGATCGCACGTCATCCGATGTGAGTGATTCTGTGACATGGTCGGTGGGGAATACTGCGACGGCCACGGTGACGCCTACGGGCTTGTTGGATGGGGTTGAAGCGGGTAGCACCACCCTCACGGCCACAAAAGATGGCATCACCAGTAACACGGTGACGGTGGAGGTGACGGCAGCGGTGATAACCGCGATTACCGTGACCCCCGCGACCGTTGATGTGGCCCAGGGTCAAACACAGCAGTTAACCGCCACGGCCACCTACAGTGATCGCACATCATCCGATGTGAGTGATTCTGTGACATGGTCGGTGGGGAATACTGCGATGGCCACGGTGACGCCTACGGGCTTGTTGGATGGGGTTGAAGCGGGTAGCACCACCCTCACGGCCACAAAAGATGGCATCACCAGTAACACGGTGACGGTGGAGGTGACGGCAGCGGTGATAACCGCGATTACCGTGACCCCTGCGCCCGTTGATGTGGCTCAGGGTCAAACACAGCAGTTAACCGCCACGGCCACCTACAGTGATCGCACGTCATCCGATGTGAGTGATTCTGTGACATGGTCGGTGGGGAATACTGCGACGGCCACGGTGACGCCTACGGGCTTGTTGGATGGGGTTGAAGCGGGTAGCACCACCCTCACGGCCACAAAAGATGGCATCACCAGTAACACGGTGACGGTGGAGGTGACGGCAGCGGTGATAACCGCGATTACCGTGACCCCCGCGACCGTTGATGTGGCCCAGGGTCAAACACAGCAGTTAACCGCCACGGCCACCTACAGTGATCGCACATCATCCGATGTGAGTGATTCTGTGACATGGTCGGTGGGGAATACTGCGATGGCCACGGTGACGCCTACGGGCTTGTTGGATGGGGTTGAAGCGGGTAGCACCACCCTCACGGCCACAAAAGATGGCATCACCAGTAACACGGTGACGGTGGAGGTGACGGCAGCGGTGATAACCGCGATTACCGTGACCCCCGCGCCCGTTGATGTGGCTCAGGGTCAAACACAGCAGTTAACCGCCACGGCCACCTACAGTGATCGCACGTCATCCGATGTGAGTGATTCTGTGACATGGTCGGTGGGGAATACTGCGACGGCCACGGTGACGCCTACGGGCTTGTTGGATGGGGTTGAAGCGGGTAGCACCACCCTCACGGCCACAAAAGATGATATCACCAGTAACACGGTGACGGTGGAGGTGACGGCAGCGGTGATAACCGCGATTACCGTGACCCCTGCGCCCGTTGATGTGGCTCAGGGTCAAACACAGCAGTTAACCGCCACGGCCACCTACAGTGATCGCACGTCATCCGATGTGAGTGATTCTGTGACATGGTCGGTGGGGAATACTGCGACGGCCACGGTGACGCCTACGGGCTTGTTGGATGGGGTTGAAGCGGGTAGCACCACCCTCACGGCCACAAAAGATGGCATCACCAGTAACACGGTGACGGTGGAGGTGACGGCAGCGGTGATAACCGCGATTACCGTGACCCCCGCGACCGTTGATGTGGCCCAGGGTCAAACACAGCAGTTAACCGCCACGGCCACCTACAGTGATCGCACATCATCCGATGTGAGTGATTCTGTGACATGGTCGGTGGGGAATACTGCGACGGCCACGGTGACGCCTACGGGCTTGTTGGATGGGGTTGAAGCGGGTAGCACCACCCTCACGGCCACAAAAGATGGCATCACCAGTAACACGGTGACGGTGGAGGTGACGGCAGCGGTGATAACCGCGATTACCGTGACCCCTGCGCCCGTTGATGTGGCTCAGGGTCAAACACAGCAGTTAACCGCCACGGCCACCTACAGTGATCGCACGTCATCCGATGTGAGTGATTCTGTGACATGGTCGGTGGGGAATACTGCGACGGCCACGGTGACGCCTACGGGCTTGTTGGATGGGGTTGAAGCGGGTAGCACCACCCTCACGGCCACAAAAGATGATATCACCAGTAACACGGTGACGGTGGAGGTGACGGCAGCGGTGATAACCGCGATTACCGTGACCCCCGCGACCGTTGATGTGGCCCAGGGTCAAACACAGCAGTTAACCGCCACGGCCACCTACAGTGATCGCACGTCATCCGATGTGAGTGATTCTGTGACATGGTCGGTGGGGAATACTGCGACGGCCACGGTGACGCCTACGGGCTTGTTGGATGGGGTTGAAGCGGGTAGCACCACCCTCACGGCCACAAAAGATGACATCACCAGTAACACGGTGACGGTGGAGGTGACGGCAGCGGTGATAACCGCGATTACCGTGACCCCCGCGACAATAAAAACGAAAGGAGTGAGTCAGTTGACACTGGCTGCTGGCAATAAGCAAACCTTTGCCGCAGTGGGCCACTACTCTGATGGCTCATCAAGCAGGCTAACCGATTTAAGTGTGAACGATTGGCACTCAAGTGACAAGGATGTAGGTTTTTTCGATGCCCCAGGTGTATTGGTCGGTGGTAATGCGCCAGGTATTGTGATTGTTAACGCCACAAAAGATGACATCACCAGTAACACGGTGACGGTGGAGGTGACGGCAGCGGTGATAACCGCGATTACCGTGACCCCCGCGACCGTTGATGTGGCCCAGGGTCAAACACAGCAGTTAACCGCCACGGCCACCTACAGTGATCGCACATCATCCGATGTGAGTGATTCTGTGACATGGTCGGTGGGGAATACTGCGACGGCCACGGTGACGCCTACGGGCTTGTTGGATGGGGTTGAAGCGGGTAGCACCACCCTCACGGCCACAAAAGATGACATCACCAGTAACACGGTGACGGTGGAGGTGACGGCAGCGGTGATAACCGCGATTACCGTGACCCCCCGCGACCGTTGATGTGGCCCGGGGGTCAAACACAGCAGTTAACCGCCACGGCCACCTACAGTGATCGCACATCATCCGATGTGAGTGATTCTGTGACATGGTCGGTGGGGAATACTGCGATGGCCACGGTGACGCCTACGGGCTTGTTGGATGGGGTTGAGGTGGGTAGCACCACCCTCACGGCCACAAAAGATGGCATCACCAGTAACACGGTGACGGTGGAGGTGACGGCAGCGGTGATAACCGCGATTACCGTGACCCCCGCGACCGTTGATGTGGCCCAGGGTCAAACACAGCAGTTAACCGCCACGGCCACCTACAGTGATCGCACATCATCCGATGTGAGTGATTCTGTGACATGGTCGGTGGGGAATACTGCGACGGCCACGGTGACGCCTACGGGCTTGTTGGATGGGGTTGAAGCGGGTAGCACCACCCTCACGGCCACAAAAGATGATATCACCAGTAACACGGTGACGGTGGAGGTGACGGCAGCGGTGATAACCGCGATTACCGTGACCCCCGCGACCGTTGATGTGGCCCAGGGTCAAACACAGCAGTTAACCGCCACGGCCACCTACAGTGATCGCACATCATCCGATGTGAGTGATTCTGTGACATGGTCGGTGGGGAATACTGCGATGGCCACGGTGACGCCTACGGGCTTGTTGGATGGGGGTTGAAGCGGGTAGCACCACCCTCACGGCCACAAAAGATGATATCACCAGTAACACGGTGACGGTGGAGGTGACGGCAGCGGTGATAACCGCGATTACCGTGACCCCCGCGACCGTTGATGTGGCCCGTGGGTCAAACACAGCAGTTAACCGCCACGGCCACCTACAGTGATCGCACGTCATCCGATGTGAGTGATTCTGTGACATGGTCGGTGGGGAATACTGCGATGGCCACGGTGACGCCTACGGGCTTGTTGGATGGGGTTGAGGTGGGTAGCACCACCCTCACGGCCACAAAAGATGGCATCACCAGTAACACGGTGACGGTGGAGGTGACGGCAGCGGTGATAACCGCGATTACCGTGACCCCCGCGACCGTTGATGTGGCCCAGGGTCAAACACAGCAGTTAACCGCCACGGCCACCTACAGTGATCGCACATCATCCGATGTGAGTGATTCTGTGACATGGTCGGTGGGGAATTCTGCGACGGCCACGGTGACGCCTACGGGCTTGTTGGATGGGGTTGAGGTGGGTAGCACCACCCTCACGGCCACAAAAGATGACATCACCAGTAACACGGTGACGGTGGAGGTGACGGCAGCGGTGATAACCGCGATTACCGTGACCCCCGCGACCGTTGATGTGGCCCAGGGTCAAACACAGCAGTTAACCGCCACGGCCACCTACAGTGATCGCACATCATCCGATGTGAGTGATTCTGTGACATGGTCGGTGGGGAATACTGCGATGGCCACGGTGACGCCTACGGGCTTGTTGGATGGGGTTGAAGCGGGTAGCACCACCCTCACGGCCACAAAAGATGGCATCACCAGTAACACGGTGACGGTGGAGGTGACGGCAGCGGTGATAACCGCGATTACCGTGACCCCCGCGACCGTTGATGTGGCCCAGGGTCAAACACAGCAGTTAACCGCCACGGCCACCTACAGTGATCGCACATCATCCGATGTGAGTGATTCTGTGACATGGTCGGTGGGGAATACTGCGATGGCCACGGTGACGCCTACGGGCTTGTTGGATGGGGTTGAAGCGGGTAGCACCACCCTCACGGCCACAAAAGATGGCATCACCAGTAACACGGTGACGGTGGAGGTGACGGCAGCGGTGATAACCGCGATTACCGTGACCCCCCGCGACCGTTGATGTGGCCCGGGGGTCAAACACAGCAGTTAACCGCCACGGCCACCTACAGTGATCGCACATCATCCGATGTGAGTGATTCTGTGACATGGTCGGTGGGGAATACTGCGATGGCCACGGTGACGCCTACGGGCTTGTTGGATGGGGTTGAAGCGGGTAGCACCACCCTCACGGCCACAAAAGATGGCATCACCAGTAACACGGTGACGGTGGAGGTGACGGCAGCGGTGATAACCGCGATTACCGTGACCCCTGCGACAGTCCTGGTGACCAAAGGTCAGACTCAGCAGTTAACCGCCACGGCCACCTACAGTGATCGCACGTCATCCGATGTGAGTGATTCTGTGACATGGTCGGTGGGGAATGCTGCGACGGCCACGGTGACGCCTACGGGCTTGTTGGATGGGGTTGAAGTGGGTAGCACCACACTCGCTGCCTTGAAAGACGGCATTACCAGTAACACGGTGAATGTCAATGTGTGTTTACTAGCTGGTCCATGTATTGATATCTTTGATGCTGGTAGCGGTAAGTTATTTACCAACTCCCCATCGGTGGCTTACTTAGACAGTATTGGTGGCAGTGCAACAAATGGAACCTATACTGAAAACGGAACTTATGGCCCAGCTGGTAATTTCTACCAATTTAACTGGGATAATGCAAACGAACTCTGCACTACCTATAACTCTCAGAATATCGGAGGGCGAAATAACTGGCGCTTAGCAACGGGAGACGAGTTAAAAGTGGAGCTGTTCGATGGATTCGGTAATATGTTTGCCGCGCGCGGTTGGGCGACCGGCAGGCCCTACTGGTCGGTAACACCTGATGGTTCTTACTATTACGACGTGGACATCCGCCTTGGTAAAAACTACAGCAGCCATCCGAACAACCCGTACTACGCATCCTGCGTCTCAAAGCCTTAAGGTTGAACGTTTAAATTTTAATTTTGAAGTGCTAGAGTCATATCTGGCACTTTTTTAGGAGCAGGCAAGTGAATATTGAAGATAAATTAGCATTGGTTGAAAGCAGTCAAAGTGTTGTTGACATCAAAGAGGGTATGTTTGTGCGTTTCTACGAGTAATCACTCTTTGGTTGGCTGCAATGGGTATCCAAACATGACCAATGACCGACATTGAAAGTGTTAAGGAAAACGGTCAAAAAGTTGAACGGAATAGTTCGTTTGTAGAGCGTGATAGAGCGACCTTTGATAGCGATAGAGGCGTGTAGCGCAATAAGCTCACGCCATTCATGCATATCTAACCAATCCACCAATATGGTCGGCATCGTATGTGTTGTTAGTAGCCACTATTCCGCCTTGATGATTCACAATCAAATGCAGCTTAAAGCCATAGAACCACCCCATGGTGCCTTTACCTCTGCACGCCAGCCCCGCCAAGGTTTTATGGCGATGAATACGTAGGTTATGACACACTTTGATGCTAGTTGAATCTACAAATTCGATGCCAGTGGGGTCACTCTTGAGGCTGGCAAAGTAGCTGCAAAGCGGCACTAAAGCAGTGGGTATCACCTCAAGAAAGCGGGTATAACTGAGTAAATTGGGAAAAGCGGATTTGTAGAAATGAGCCAGATAGCCGATGTAGACGTTCTTGAAATCACGGTGGTGAGACATCTGAAAAAGTATGATGATGGTCATCACTTCGCTCATCGTCATACGGCCAGCGCGTTGACGCTTGTGTGTGCCATCGGTTAACAGCGTTTTTTCCCCATTCTGGAATGAAAACAGCGAAAAAATCATCGACATCGCAAAACACTTCCACTAATTTATGCATAGGCCCTCCGGTGTGATGGGGTTTCTCTTGGTAGAAAGATCCGATCACTTGGAGGGCTATTAGTTCAACATTCTTTATCCCGTATATGGACTCCACCTGTTTAGCAATTGCTTTGACAAAAAGATTAGATGCGCACGTATATACGGTTTTTTATTGAAGAAGCTATCTTCTAACCAATGATCTATTCGCACCCTCTGTCCTTATCGAGATTGTAGCGTTATTAACGCTGTCGGGATAAACAGGTTTTCAGAAGGTTGGTCTTACCTATTTGTTAATGCATTTTGCTGAACTTTTTCTAAAACAATACTCTATATGGTCTGACTGTTATATTCGGTTCTGTAATTGAGCAATGCCCATGCGGTGCGAACGGTTTTATTGATTAACGCGACACAAGCACGTTTTATACCCACTCGTCTGACTAAATTGATAAGCCATTGCTGCTTATAGGTTTTCGCCTCTACTGGCAGCCTTGATATAACAGAGAGTGCGCCTTGATAGAGGATTGAACGCAGGTATTTATCGCCACCATGCTTATCTATTCCAATAATAACAACCTTACCTCCACTGCTGTGTTGTTTAGGGGTAACACCAACGAAGACAGCCGCATGCCGGCCATTCTTAAAACCTTGGCGTCACCTAAGCAAGCCAGTAAACCGGTTACACCAATATGACTAACGCCTTCGAGTTTCATCAAGCGTTTACAAGGTTCTGATTGAGTGACCCACTGCTTTAACTGTAACGTTACCGCTTTGTAGTGCTCTTCTGTTGTTTGATATTGTTGCCATAAAATCATGAGCAATGGTTTGATTTGCTCAGGTAAGTCTGTTGATTCTGGCGAAATAAAGTGAGTGATGGCTTGCCTTAATGACTTTTTACCTAACTTGATGACAGCTCCATATTCAAAACACAACGCTCGTATATGGTTACCCAGTGATGTGATTGTTCGGTCGAACCATTTTCTGCTGATTTGAATCGCTTGAATGTTCTGTTGTGATAGGTCTTTAACCTGGCAGAAAGTCATTCCTAACTGTGTTGATGCGATGGCAATGCCGATAGCATCATTAGCGTCTGTTTTTTGATTGCTGATATAGAGTTTTACTTTTTTAGGTGCCATCCCTCTGACTTCATATCCAAATGATTGTGCGACTCGAGCCCAGTAGTGAAAGCTAGCACTGCCTTCCATAGCAACGACACAAAGAGGAGAGTTGGCAAGAAGGTCTTTCGTTTTTTATGGTGACATGGCTTTATTGAATAACAACTCACCATATGGATTCACTTTACAAACTTGAATGACTTTTTTTGCAAGGTCGAGAGATATTATTGTAGGCTTACTCATGTATGGACTCCTTTTGTTTTGGTCTACACCAACTTACGACTGTAGGTTGGTGGAGTCCATACACCGAGTTCAGGTTAAGATAGTTAACACTTGCACCTTGATGCCCTGTGATTGATGTTTGTTTGCACTTCCATCTGATCACACGTTAAGATGTAAGTTCACTCTACTCTAATGATTTATCTGAAAATCATCAGGGGATTCTTCAGAGATCTGCACCTGAGACCAGCTTTTCCCTTCATTGAGTAATAACCGAATATTTTGCCTTAATTCATGATCAGGTTGACGCCCAAAGTATTTGCCTAAGGTTTTAGCCTTTTCGATGCCTTGAGCTTGTCGCTTTCTTTTTTGTCTCGTAATCATATATGGACCCATCCGGTTTGCAAGACATTCGATATCAATTTTGAGAAGAGTTCATTGCACCCATATATTCGGCCTCTTATTGAGGGATTCCTCTGGCCCTGATGGATATTTGCTTCTACTGTCCTTATCATCCCTGCGGCTTCATCAGAGCCTATGTTTTCGTAAGGTTTTTAGTAGATCAGTCTGACTGTCTCATCATCAAATCAAGTGTCTTAGCAACTTGCTGGTTGGTTAATCGTTAACATAATAAGTACATTTGATGTTGTTACATAGCGAGCCGAAACTCTTCTTCACGTGCCGCGATAACCCATGACATTCTGGCGAGCTTATTCGCGACGGCCACACACGCACGATTGAAACCTCGGCGCTCCGCTAGCTGGATAGCCCAACAACTCAACTTATCCGACTTACTCCCACTGTGTCGCAACACCGCTCTGGCGCCGTGGATGAATAGCGTACGTAAATAGGCGTTTCCCCGCTTACTTATCCCGAGGAGGTTATCTTTCCCGCCACTGCTGTGCTGCTTAGGTACTAAGCCACACCAAGCTGAAAAATGTCGGCCATTGCTAAAGTCTTTACCGTCACCCACTGCAGCATAAATCGCCGTAGCGGTGACAGGCCCAACACCAGGAATAGTTTGTAATCGCTGACAAATCACATTGTTATGAGTTTCGTTTAGTACTTGGGTGTCACAACTCTTAAGCCGTTTTTCAATGTCGATAACCTCATCATATAACTGATAAAAGATGGCTTTACCCTTGATGGTCAGCATATTGTCTTCATCGACCAAAATATCTGGTAACTGGGCTTTAAAAGCCGATTTACTTTTGGTAATGACAATACCGTATTCTGCTAACATGCCTCGCACTTGGTTGATTAAGGCTGTTGATTGTTTAGTTAATCGTTCGCGCATACGGTGGAGCAGTTGCACATCTTGCTGCTCGACGCTTTTGGGTTTTACAAACCGCATGTTGGGCCGCTGCGCAGCCTCCGCAATGGCTAGCGCATCGTTGTAGTCATTTTTATTACCTTGCCTAAAAGGAACCACATACTGCGGGGCAATTAACTTAACTACGTGCCCAAATTGCTCAAATTCTCTGGCCCAATAACTCGCGCCGCCACACGCCTCCATAACGATAAGGCAAGGCTCAATTTTCGCGACAAAGGGCAGCAAGTCTTTGCGTCTAAGCATTTTCTTTTTGATTAACTTGCCTGCTTTATCGACACCAACAGCATGAAAAACAGACTTTGCGATATCTAAACCGATTGTAGTAATCTTCATAGGTGGACCCGTCCTCTTTCTGATGAGTTTTAGCGACTACATCGTGGCCCATTGCGAGGCCGATTAAAAGTGGATGGGTCCATTCCATTATCCCTGGCCATTGCAGCGGCTAAATCAATCATGAACTCAGTCAGTACTTTTGCGATCATGGTATGTTCTTTTGTGCCACTTAAGAGGTTCTGTCACATTAAGACGGCGTCAGGTAATAGGCTGTTTTTTTACGATGTTGCCTGCTCATGTATCTAATCCGAAAAGCTTTCCGTCGCCTGCATTACCCCACTGATGTATCGCCCAGTGTGTTCGCTGGTATCTCGCTTATAGCCTCAGCCTGCGTAATCTCGAGGAGATGTTGGCTGAGCGCGGTATTATCGTTGACCACTCCACGCTTCACATCCGTCAGGTACCCTTGCTGGATAAGGTATTTCGACAACATAAACGCTCAGTAGGTCGTCGGTGGCGCATGGACGAAACCTACATCAAAGTCAAAGGTCGGTGGAAATATCTGTACCGCGCGGTAGTACTGCAGGCCAGACAATCGACTTCCTGCTGACCGCCAAACGGGACGCTGCAGCCGCATTGCGCTTCTTTCGCAAGGCCATTCGTCATCACGGCGAACCTGATGTGGTCACCATCGATAAAAGTGGTGACCACACTGCCGCTTTAGCCACGCTCAACGCTGAAAAACCTGATGAGGAAGCGATGACCGTCAGGCAGAGTAAATACCTGAACAACCTGATTGAGCAAGATCATCGAAACATCAAACGGCGGAGTCGACCGATGCTGGGATTCAAATCGTTTCGACGGGTACAGACGCTCCTGGCCGGCATCTAACTGAGCCACATGATACGAAAAGGGCAATATCAACATTCGCAACGTGAGGGATTGTCACCTGCGGAACAATTCTATCTGCTGGCAGCCTAAATAACCGGCAACGCAACTTTTGCTGACTGACCTACGCTAATACGATACAGCCCACATGATTTACTAAAAAATTAATGTAAAGGAGGGGGGGAGACTTGCTTTTTTTTGCATGTCTACATAGTGTTTGTGTGTGCATTTTACAAACTAAAACTTACTTATCTTTGTAAGTTGGTTATAAAAATAAACTCTGGATACTTTAAAATCCATTTTAAATGGATTTTAAATGGATTTTAAATGGATTTATTTTTACCACGACACGGTCGCAAGCTTTTGATTGTTAAATTAATTGCACTCATATGCCGCAAGGGCCTATACATCAGACTCTTGCTATCCGTATCCCTTATCCTGAGGATAATAACCATGTATAGAACCGATGATATTCTGGATAGACTAAACAACAGGAATAAAAAAAGTAAAGCACAGACATCCGATGATACGCCCGCAATTACCCTGTCCGATATCATGGTTCGCTCCTTTCCGGAACTCAGAACGCTGGCGGATAACGCTCTGACGTGGGGGGAAGCCCACTTCTTGTATGAACAGGCGCAGGAGGCATTGAAAGAAAATAAAATCACCGAGTCCCGCATCCTGAGCCGGGCAAACCCACAATTGGCCAACGCTGTCCATCTCGGTATCAAGAGTGCCGCGCAACAGTTCAGCTTTGATGAAATGTTTGGCCAACGTGCCAGCCAGTTTGTCAGACCTGGAGCCGTATCCTCAATGTTTTCACCCGCTGCCTACCTGACTGAATTGTACCGTGAAGCACGAGAGCTGCATCCGGCGGCCTCGCCGTTCAATATTGATGCACGACGCCCTGACTTGGCCTCTCTGGCTCTGTCGCAGGATAATATGGACAACGAACTCTCCACGTTGTCGATGTCCAACGACATTCTGCTGAATAACATTCAGGCAGCGGAATCGCTGGATTATGATGGCGTGATGGAGAAACTTTCCACATTTCGCCATACCGGTGTGACGCCGTTCAGCCTGCCCTACGAGGCCACCCGGCAGTCCATTCTGCTACAAGACGAAGATTTGACCGCCTTCTGGCGTAATCCTTACGTCTCAAAACACATGGACGCTTCCTCGCTGCTAGCTATCCAAGCAAATATCGCCCCTGAACTGTATCAGATACTTACCGAGAACGTTACGCTAGAAAATGCAAAGGCACTGGCTAAGAAAAACTTTGGTGAAATGAACACCATTCTCTTCAATAACCCGGCTTTTATCGCCCGTTATTATAGTCTAACCCATGATGAACTGACATCACTCTTTGGTTTTTCATTCCCAAACCGTGTAGAACTGTCGCCGAGCCGCAGTGGCGTCGAGAAATTTGTAGACGATCAGCTGATCGCCCTTATTGAGCATGACGGAACCGATAATGAGTGGTTTTTAGTCAATCGAACTTATAATACGCAAAATCGTTATCAATTAAACTATGCAGAACTCATCCCTCAGGGAAATCAAAAGTATTTATTTAATTTTAGTGTAACGGATAATCGGGGGCCTGGCTCTTTTGCTTTAGGCACAACGGGACACAACTCAAACGATTTATTTTATCAGGACGATTTTACATTCGTAAAAAATACCCCTATTAGTATCCCGATAACCTTGACCGACGAACAGATAAAAAAACCGGTAGCCATCGGAATATCGCGCATGAATGGTGGTTATTTTTATACTGTTCATTTTACTATCACTCATTATTATGTCGACACCTTTGCGCTGAGTTTAAACAAGATTATCCGCTTGTATAAAGCCACGAAAATTACCCCCGCAGACCTTCGTACCGTCATTGAAAGCGTTAACAGTAACCTCGTTATTGATAACAATGTATTAGAAATACTGTTTTACGTGCGCCATTACATGCAGCGCTATAGGTTGAACGTGCATCAGGCTATGGTGCTGAGTAATGCCGCCATCAGCCAGGTCAGCATCGACCGCCAGCCCAGCGCTTTTGACCGGTTGTTTAACACACCATTGCTGGATAACCGGAGATTTCCCGCCGATGGCGCCGTTCTTAACCTGAACTCCACGCTATCAGTCGACGCCTCCCCTCTGGCGATACTTAAACGCGCATTTCAGGTCAGTAACACCGAGCTGTCGACCCTTTGGGCTCTCGCCGCTGGCGACGAACAGGCTGTATTTAACTGCTCTATCGAAAATCTGTCCGCGCTGTACCGTGTCCGGATGTTGGCGCAGGTGCATGACCTGTCGGTGACAGAGCTTAGCCTGCTGCTGTCCGTTTCCCCGTATGCCGGTAAACATATTGCCAAAATTACGCGCCAGGAACTGGCTGAACTGGTGAATTTCCTTGAGCGCTCTACCCTGTGGCTGAATGAGCAGACCTGGACGGTCAGCGACGTTTTTCTGATGACCACCGAGCGCTACAGTACGCTGATGACCCCCGATATTGAGAGTCTTATCTCCACGCTCAATAATGGCCTTGCTAATCAGATGCTGGAAACAGAGGCGCAGCTTATCAGTGCGACAGCCCCCCTTATCGCCGCCGCTACGCAACTGGATTCGGCAGAAGCCACCCAGGCACTGCTGTTGTGGCTGGAACAGCTTAAACCGCAGGGGCTGGGCCTGAGAGGTTTCTTGGCGCTGGTTGCTAACGAAAATCGCTCACCGGAAGAGACCGCCAGCCTAGTGGCGTTCTGTCAGGTATTGGGGCAATTATCACTGATGGTTCGCAGCACCGGGATAAGCCACAGTGAATTGTTGCTGATGGTGACCCAACCGGCCGTTTTTGAGCCGGGCATCACCACACTGCCGCACAATCTGGCCACACTCTACGGTTTGACATGTTTTCACCGGCAGTTGGGATTGTGCGGTGCTCTGGCCACGGACGTCTTGACGGCCCTGGGCACGCAAAAACTGGATACTGACCTGCTGGCCCGCGCCCTGACGCTGGACATTCAGTCACTCAATCAGGCGGCAGAGCAGGTTAGCCCTGATGCCAGGACGATTAACAGCTGGCAGCAAATGGACGCCGTGCTGCAGTGGCTGGATATGGCGCAGACGATGGGGATAACCCCTGAGGGTGTCGCGAGGCTGGTCGCCGTTAAATACGGCGACCAGACAACCTCTCCTTCTTACGGCGACTGGGCGGCAATAAGCCAGTCCTTGCAGGCTGGTCTTGACGTGCGTCAGACCGCAGCGCTGCACGCTCAACTGGACGAGGCCATCAGCACGGCGCTCAGTGCCTATTGCATTCAGATATTACCATTTAGGGGGGTAACCGACCGCGACACCCTTTACAGCCACCTGCTGATTGACAATCAGGTCTCTGCACAGGTGAACACCACCCGACTGGCACAGGCCATTGCCAGCCTGCAGATGTACGTCAACCGGGCGCTGGCCGGGGCTGATGGGGGCGTCGATAACGGCGTAAAAAGCCGGCCGTTCTTTACCGACTGGGACCGCTACAACAAGCGTTACAGCACCTGGGCGGGCGTGTCCACGCTGGCCTATTACCCGGAAAACTATATCGACCCGACAATGCGCCTCGGGCAGACGGGGATGATGGAAGAGATGCTGCAGTCACTCAGCCAAAGCCAGCTGACTGAGGATACCGTTGAATCGGCTTTCAAAACCTACATGACCCGCTTTGAGGAAATCGCTAACCTGGACGTGGTCAGTGGCTACCACAACAGCCCCAGCGCCGAGACAGGCAGCTCTTACCTTGTCGGGAAATCTGCCGCGGGTGAGTATTACTGGCGCAGCGTAGACCTTGCGATGCTATCAGCCGGGAAATTACCCGCCAATGCCTGGAGTGAGTGGAAAAAAATCAGCACCGCCATCTCATCGTTCAATGATTTAATCCGCCCGGTTATCTTCCAGTCCAGGCTGTATATTGTCTGGCTAGAAAGTCATGAGGCTGGCACGACCAGTGATAAGACCACCTTCACCGCCGAATATACCCTGAAGTATGCCCATATTTTGCATGATGGCTCCTGGAGCACGCCCGTTTCAGTGCCAATGGAAGGTAATCTCCCTGGCGGTGACATGCCTACTGTCGGCATGTATTGTGCTTCAGAATGGGACGGAGACAAACTGTATATTCTTTTCTATCAGAAACAAGCTAACTACATTGCGGCGCCTACCGAGATTGTCGGGGTAAATTTGTTGTTTGATGGCAGCGCCGAACAAATACCGACTCAGCCGGCGAAAGAAATAGCAACGTATATCTACTCCCAGTTAGATACTGCGGGGGCAAAGAGGCTAAATTCCCCGTACACGGGCGGTGAGACCATGGTTACGGCATCGGGTGTCAATCTTCGAAGTAGTATTTGGAGCCCTGATTATTATACTATTCTTTCTCGTGGAGGAATATTTGATATTGTAGCCACGATAAATCAAGATGCGTCTGGTAATCCCATAGTTAATTTGGACTGTAGGGCGCAGGCGTCAATACTTCATATCGGGGAAAGTGAAGCAGCGGTTAGCCGAGTTGACGTGATGAAGCGCTTCGGGAAAATTGGTGATAAATTTGCAATATTCTCGTTCAATGAATCACTTTCTTCAGCATTGTTTGGACAAAAAAATGAATTTGCTACAGTTATCGCCCCGTTATTGACAAACACCTCACTACAGGAAATATACTTATCAAGTCGAACATCAGGTTTAGCGGAACTTGTGCTTGTCTATTCTGACCCTCACTATTCAGAATTGGTTGAATTCACTATTCAGAGTGGATTTACCAGAGTAACAGCGCCTGACCCTGAAATGCAAAACTCTCTGTTGGAGTCTATCGTCATTGCTATAGAGCAAGATACCATGTGGGCCTCGTTTGATTCAAATATCGATACAGGAATATCAACGAGTAATGTAAGGTTGACTTTAACTGCCGGGCGGAACACCCATGAATACAACAATTCCTCGTGCCTTAAATATACGTTTGATGAGTCTTTGTATTTATTTGAAAATGTAAGCTTGGCTATTCCTGTAAGTGACTTTAACCAAAACCGTCTGGACGTCAGCGTTGTATTCAACGCAACCGCGGATGATGGCCGTCGCCTGGGTCAGGAAACCCTGCTGTTTACACTTACTGCCGTCGCAAACAGTAATATCCCCATCATTTCACTGACCAGCAGCGGCGAAAAAGCCCAGTATCTACAAATTGGTCCTCACCGTATCCGGCTCAATACCCTGTTTGCACAGCAGCTCGTGGCCCGGGCCAATTATGGTATCAACAGCGTGCTGTCAATGGAGTCGCAGCTGCTGCCGGAGCCGTCAATGGGCCATGGCGGCTATATCCGGGTGAGGTTACCGCGTTATAATGCGACAACCCACGGGGCTTCCCGTAACGCCCGCATCTCATTGTGGCGGGGGATGCCCTCTGAGGGAGAAGCGGGTTATTACGATGTCTGGCAGGGCACCCTGCTGGATATTGAACAGAGTATTACCCTGTTTATTCCCCTCAGCCGGCTGGAGATTCCGTTTTTTCACATCATTAATTTCCCTTACAGTTTATCTACAGGGCTCGGACTCTATCTGACCTGTGACAATGGCAGGATGAAAGCCGGGACGCTGAGCACCGCCAACAGCGCCGGGCAGCTGCAGCTCACCCGCTTTACCGCCCAAGACCACAAGGCCTTCGACGTAGTCATGCTGGGAGGGCACTTTGAGGAACCCATGGACTTCAACGGCGCCAACGCCCTGTATTTCTGGGAGATGTTCTACTACGTGCCAATGATGGTCTTCCAGCGGCTGTTGCAGGAGCAGCGCTTTGATGAGGCCACCCGCTGGATTAAATATGTCTGGCGGCCGGAGGGCTTTATGGTGAACGGTGCGCCCGCATCCTTTACCTGGAATGTCCGCCCGCTGGAGGAGGACCTCTCGTGGAACTCCCGGCCGCTGGACGCGGTGGACCCCGACGCCGTGGCGCAGTCAGACCCGATGCACTACAAGGTGGCCACCTTTATGGGCATGCTGGACCTGCTGATTGCCCGCGGCGACGCGGCCTACCGGCAGCTTGAGCGCGACACCCTCAGCGAGGCACAGATGTGGTACGTGCAGGCCCTCAGCCTACTGGGTGACGAGCCGTACCGCAATGAAAATACCGGCTGGTCTGCGCCCCGCCTTGACGCCGCCGCCAGCAAAGTGACGCAGGCCAACGTGCAGCAAGCGCTGCTGGCCGTTCGCGAGCAACTGACAGCGTCCGCGTCCCTCAAAAATGCCAATTCGTTGACGGCATTGTTCCTACCACAGCAGAACGAGAAGTTGCAGGGCTACTGGCGTACGCTGGCACAACGCCTGTTCAACCTGCGTCATCACCTGTCCATCGATGGGCAACCGTTGTCGCTGCCGGTGTATGCTCACTCGGCAGATCCGGTTGCCCTGTTGAGTGCCGCAGTATTCAGCGCTCAGGGGGGCAGCAGCCTGCCATCAACCGTCATGCCGTCGTACCGCTTCCCTATCATGCTGGAGAGCGCCCGCACCTTGGTGAATCAATTGACGCAGTTTGGTAACACATTGCTCAGTTTCACCGAACGTCAGGATGCACAGGCGATGTCGGAGCTGTTACTGACCCAGGGTAGTGCACTGACCCTGCAGTCGGTTGCGCTGCAGGACTGCGATATTGTGGCCCTGAAGGCGGACGCCATCGCACTGCAGGAAAGTCGTGAGGGGGCATTGTCTCGCGTTAACAGCTACCGCTCCCTTTATGAGGAGAACGTGAACCGCGGGGAGACCCAGGCTATGGATCTCTATCTCTCATCGTCGGTGATCAGTGCATCGTCCACGGTTCTGCACATGGCAGGCGCAGCGCTCGATCTGGCCCCCAATATATTTGGCCTGGCCAATGGGGGGATGCGGTATGGTGCTCTGTTTAACGCCTCTGCTATCGGTATGGAGCTTGCGGCTTCCGGGACACGCATTGCTGCGGACCGACTCAGTCAGTCAGAGGCGTACCGCCGGCGTCGTCAAGAATGGGAAATCCAGCGCAATGCTGCTGAGTCTGACGTGAAGCTGATTGATGCCCAGTTGGCTTCGCTGGCGGTACGTAGGGAGAGTGCAGCACTGCAAAAAACCTATCTGGAGACCCAGCACGCACAGACGCAGTCACAACTGGCCTTCCTGCAGAACACGTTCAGCAATACGGCGTTGTATCACTGGCTGCGGGGTAAACTGTCAGCAATTTACTATCAGTTCTACGACCTGACCGTCTCCCGCTGCCTGATGGCCCAACAAGCCTACCAGTGGGACTCAAGTAACAGTGCCGCCAGTTTTATCCGCCCCGGCGCCTGGCAGGGTACCTATGCCGGTTTACTGGCCGGTGAAACACTGATGCTGAATTTGTCACAAATGGAGCAGAGTTACCTGGAAAATGATGTGCGGGAGCGGGAAGTGACGCGTACCGTGTCGCTGTCAGAGGTGTATGCCGGCCTGACCGGAGAGCAGGCGTTTACGCTGGCAGATAAAGTCACTGAACTGGTGAATGCCGGCACCGGCAGTGTCGGGAGCGCCGATAATGGCCTGACGGTGAGAGACAAACAACTTCAGGCGACCGTGACCCTGTCTGACCTCGGTATTCACAGTGATTACCCGGCGAGTCTGGGTAATACGCGACGCATCAAACAAGTCAGTGTCACGTTGCCTGCTCTGGTGGGACCTTACCAGGATGTCCGGGCCGTACTTGAATACGGGGGCAGCGTGGTACTGCCGCGTGGATGCCGTTCGCTGGCAGTCTCCCATGGCATGAATGACAGTGGTCAGTTCCAACTGGACTTTAACGATGCCCGCTATCTGCCGTTTGAGGGGATCCCGGTGGCGGACAGTGGCACCTTCACCCTGACCTTCCCCGATGCGGATAACCGGCAGAAACTGCTGTTGCTCAGTCTGAGCGACATCATTCTGCATATCCGTTACACGATCCGTTAATTTCCCCCTGAATGGGAAGGCTCCTGCGGGAGCCTTCCGGGAGTCCATCATGCAAAATCAATCTTCACAAGACCTCGCTTTCACCCCGCTGTCATTGCCCAAAGGTGGGGGAACACTCAGTGGGATGGGGGAAACAATGAGTGGTGCAGGTCCAGGCGGTGACGTCTCGCTGTCACTGCCTTTGCCCATCTCAGCAGGGAGGGGGACAGCACCAGCACTCTCGTTGACCTACAACAGTATGGGAGGTAACGGCCCCTTTGGCATGGGGTGGTCCTGCCAGCCTCTGTCTATCCGCCGGCGTACCACGCATGGCACTCCACACTATGATGCACGTGACTTGTTTTTAAGCCCTGTGGGCGAGGTGATGCATCTTGCCCCTAATACACAAGGGGCGCAAGATATAGAGATACGCGAGACCCTGACGGGGATCCCGCTGGGTGAACGCTACCGCGTCAGCCGTTATCAACCGCGGATTATCACTGACTTCAGTCGACTGGAGCTTTGGGAACCCGTGGACGACAGTGCACAAAAAGCGTTCTGGGTGATATTCAGTCCGGACGGACAGGTGCACCTGTTCGGGAAAAATGCCCATGCCCGCGTCGCCAATCCGGCTAATGATAGCCAGGTTTCGGAGTGGTTACTGGAAGAAACAGTGACCACAACGGGGGAGCATATTTACTATCACTACCGCGCCGAAGATGATGATGGCTGCGACGAGCAGGAAAAAAAACAGCACGGGCGGTGTGATGCTGGTCGCTATCTGGCCCGGGTTAATTACGGCAACGTGACGCCGCAGACGCACCTGCTGGCACTGAATGACGCGTTACCTTCGGATGAAGCGTGGCTGTTTCACCTGGTCTTTGATTACGGCGAGCGCGCCTCGTCTCTCTCTGTGCCCCCCACGTTTAACGCCGAAGGCGAATGGGGCACCCGGCCGGACCGTTTCTCCCGCTTTGACGCCGGGTTTGAGGTGCGCACCCGCCGCCTGTGCACCCAGGTGCTGATGTTTCATCGTCTGCGGGCACTGCAGGGCGAGGCCACCGTCGGTGAGGTACCGGCGCTGGTATCAAGACTGATCCTGAATTATGACCTAGATTCGCGCATCAGTACCCTGGTCTTGGCGCGCCAGGTGGCGCATGAGCCCGATGGAGCTCCGGTGCCGCTGCCCCCGCTGGAACTGGATTATCAGCGTATTGACCTGTCCTCACCTCCTCTCTGGCAGCCTATGCCTGAGCTGGCTGGGCTGAATTCCCTGCAACCTTATCAGATGATCGACCTGTACGGGGAGGGGATCCCCGGCGTCCTGTATCAGGATAGCCCTGGGGCATGGTATTTTCGCTCGCCGGTGCGAAACAAGGGGAACGGTTCACCCAATGAGGTCACTTTTGATACCCTGACACCGCTGCCGCAAATCCCCGCCCAGCAGCGTAATGCCATGCTGATTGACATCAACGGCGACGGCAGGCTGGACTGGCTGGTCACCACGGAGGGTCTGCGTGGGTATCACAGTATGGCCTCGGACGGCAAATGGACGCCTTTTGTTCCGCTGTCTGCGTTGCCCACAGAGTTTTCCCACCCACAGTCAACGCTCACCGATGTGACTGGTGACGGGCTGGCTGACCTGGTACTGCTCGGGCCACGCAGCGTGAGGCTCTATCACAACACGCAGCAAGGATGGGCGAAATCGCTGCAGATCCCGCAACCGGAAGGGGTAACCCTGCCGCGCCCCGATCAGGATCAGCACACGTTGGTGGCCTTCAGCGACATGTTAGGGTCAGGCCAGCAACACCTGGTAAAAATTGATAAACACGGTATCCAGTGCTGGCCCAGCCTGGGGCACGGTATTTTTGGTATACCGTTCTCTCTGTCTGGGTTTGCCCCCGCGACGGCGGATTTTAACCCTGACCAGATCTATTTAGCGGACTGTGATGGTTCAGGCACCACCGATATTCTTTATGCCCACAGCACCTGGCTGGAATTGTTCATCAACCAAAGTGGCAATGAATTTAGTGCGCCCGTGCGTATCGATTTACCCGACGGGGTAAAATTTGACCGTACCTGTCAGCTCCAGATGGCGGACACGCAGGGCCTGGGGGTCTCCAGCCTTATACTGACCGTGCCGCACATGTGTCCCTGCCACTGGCGTCTTGACCTGACCCAGAATAAACCTTGGCTGCTGAATACGGTAAATAACAACATGGGGGCGGAAACCGCGCTGTTCTATCGCAGTTCTGCTCAGTTTTGGCTGGATGAAAAGCAACGCACACAAGAGCAAGGGCAATCAGTGGCAAGTCATTTGCCGTTTCCTCTTCATCTGCTGTGGCGCACCGAAGTCCGCGATGAGATCACGGGCAACGTGCTCACCCGCGCGCTGGACTATGCCCACGGGGCCTGGGACGGCAAAGAGCGGGAGTTCCGGGGGTTTGGCCGACTGGTTCAGGTTGATACGGACACCGCCGCGCGCGGGACGCAGCCGTTGACGGCCTCACCGCCAGCGCCGGTGCGGACCGTGAGCTGGTTCAGCACCGGCATGCCGGCCGTTGATACCCGGTTTATGGATGAGTTCTGGCAGGGGGACGGGCAGGCCTTCCCTGCGTTTTCATGCCGCTTTACCCGATATGATACCGCATCACAGCAGGATAAGACGATAACCCCCTCACCCGGGGAATTTGACTGGCTGCGCCGCGCGCAAAAGGGCGGACTTGTCCGCAGCGAAACCTACGGTGAGGACGGTTCCCCCCTGGCACGCCTGCCCTATGCCGTCACCGAGCAGCGCACGCAGGTCAGGCGGATCCCGGCACTCGCCGGTCAGGAACCCTCGGCCTGGGCCTCTGAAATTGAAAAGCGGCAATATCACTATGAACGTATCGCGGGTGACCCGCAGTGCAGCCAGCGCATCGTGCTGAACAGCGATGCCTGGGGCTATCCCACCGATATGGTGGACGTTGCCTACCCTCGCCGCCCGAGGCCGGCTACCTCCCCTTATCCGGACACCTTACCAGAGACCCTGTTTGACAGCAGTTATGATGAGCAACAGCATGTTCTGCGATTGACCCGCCAACGGCAGAGCTATTACCACCTCGCTCAGGATGAGGTTCTGCTGCTGGGGTTGCCGCACCTGTCCCGGGGAGACGTCTGGGAATATACACCCGACCGGGTGCCCGTGACGGGGCTGTCACTGGAAAGCCTTATCGGCGACGGCGGTTTGCTGGCCCCGGAAACAGACGCCACTTACCTGGGCCATCAGCGCGTGGCCTACCAGGGGACTGATGAACGTCCGGAACTGCCCGGGCTCGTGGCGTATACGGAAGTGGCTGTATTCGATGAACACTCCCTGACCGCGTTTGAAGGGACGCTGGGCGACCAGGACTTACACGACGTCCTGATATCGGCGGGGTATCTGCCGGTTCCCCGTCCTTTCAGCCAGGGTGCCGAACCCGACTGCTGGGCCGCACGTCAGGGGTATACGGACTTTGGGCCTCTGGCCGCATTTTATCGTCCTTTGGCACAGCGCAATACCCTGCTCACGGGGTTAACCCGGGTCACCTGGGATACGCATTATTGCGCCGTGGTTGAGGTTCAGGATGCCGCGGGTCTGCGCACGCAGGCAGAGTATGACTACCGCTTCTTCACGCCTTTCATGATAACGGATGCTAACGATAATCAGCATTACGTTTCACTCACCGCGCTGGGACAGGTTTCCTCCAGCCGATTCTGGGGCACTGAAGCCGGTCTTCCGGTGGGGTTCTCCCGACCTGACGTGGTCAGCTTCTCCCCTCCGGTGTCGGTTAATGAGGCGTTGGCGCTGACTGGGCCGCTGCCGATAGCAGAATGCACCGTTTACGACCTTCACAGCTGGATGCCCCTTGTCCCCGCAGGCGTAAAAGAGGGGGAGCTTGATAGAGAGACCCTCCGCCAGCAGGGGGTGGTTACTGAGGATAACCGGGTGTGTACCTTAGCCCTCCGTCGCCTGGCGTCGCGGTCATCGCTGCCAGAAAGCGCTTTTGCTTCGCTTCCCCGGATCCCACCGCACGTCGTTACCTTGATAACAGACCGTTATGATAATGACCCCGCCCAGCAATGCCGGCAAATCGTGGCCTTCGGTGATGGCTTCAGCCGGCCGTTGCAGGGCGCCATGCGCCATGAAGCGGGTGAGAGCTGGCAACGCGCAGAGGACGGCAGCCTGGTCACCGACAGTGCAGGGCACCCGGTGAGTATTGACGCGGATTTGCGCTGGGCGGTGACTGGGCGGACGGAATATGACGGCAAGGGGCAACCGGTGCGGACCTACCAGCCCTATTTTCTCAATGACTGGCGTTACGTCAGTGATGACAGTGTGCGTCAAGACCTGTATGCCGACACCCATTACCATGACCCGTTGGGGCGGGTATATAGAGTCAAGACGGCGAAAGGTTATCTGAGGGAAAGCCTGTTTACGCCGTGGTTTGCGGTGAGCGAAGATGAAAATGATACCGCTATGCGGGTAGAACAATAACCCGTCATGCCGACTTTTGTAATGGGACGTCGGTAAGCGGTAACCAGAGGACAAATGCCATGCGTAATATTCAGTATGAGCTGCACCACAACACCCCAGAGGTTGCGGTAATGGACAATCGGGGGCTGACCGTGCGCACGCTCCGCTACCACCGCCACCCGGACTCACCCACGGTGACCGATGAGCGTATCACCCGCCATCACTTCAATGCCCTCGGGCAACTGACACACAGTATCGACCCCCGCTTGTGGGCCCTGCAGCAGGCCGATGCCACGGTTGCGCCCAACGTTGCCTATGTCTCCTCGCTGACTGGGGACGTCCTGCGTTCAGAGGGTGTGGATAACGGCATCACTGTGGCGCTGAACGATGCCGCCGGCCGGCCGTATCTGGCGGTCAGCAACATCAGCACTGCCGGTGATGGCACAGAGAACAGAAGTCAGGCAGTGACACGAACCTGGCAGTACGAGGACGCAACGCTGCCGGGGCGCCCGGTGAGTGTGACTGAACAGGCTACCGGTGAAGCCTCCCGCATCACGGAGCGCTTCGTGTATGCCGGCAATACCGATGCGGAGAAAGACCAGAACCTCGCCAGCGTGTGTGTCAGTCATTACGATACCGCCGGACTGGTGCAGACGGACAGCATTGCCCTGACTGGTGTCCCGCACTCGGTTACCCGTCGTCTGCTGAAGGACGCGGACAACTCGGGCACCGTGGCTGACTGGCAGGGTGAGGATGCGTCCGCCTGGAATGACCAGCTCGATGCTGAAACATACTCTACCCTGACCACCGCGGACTCCATCGGGGCGGTGCTGTCCATCACCGATGCACAAGGTAATATACAGCGGGTGGCGTACGACGTGGCGGGCCTGCTGTCAGGCAGCTGGCTGACGGTGAAGGGCGGAAAGGAGCAGCCCATTGTCGTCTCCCTGACGTACTCCGCCGCCGGGCAGAAGCTGCGCGAAGAGCACGGCAACGGCGTGGTGACCACGTACATGTATGAAGCAGAGACGCAGCGCCTGACCGGAATTAAAACGGAGCGTCCGGCCGGGCACGCTGCCGGGACGAAGGTGCTGCAGGACCTGCGCTATGAGTACGACCCGGTGGGTAACGTCCTGAAAATCACCAACGACGCGGAAAAGACCCGCTTCTGGCGCAACCAGAAAGTGGTGCCGGAGAACACGTACGTCTACGACAGCCTGTATCAGCTGGTTAGTGCCACCGGGCGCGAGATGGCCAATGCTAGCCAGCAGGGCAGCAATTTACCGTCCGCTACCGTCCCCCTTCCAACCGACAGCTCTGCGTATACAAACTACACCCGCACTTACACCTACGACGAAGCCGGTAACCTGACACAGGTACGCCATACCCCGGCAACGGGCAGCGGCTACACCACCAACATCACCGTCAGCGACCGCAGCAACCGGGGCGTGCTGAGCACCCTGACTGAAAACGCCGCAGACGTGGATGCGCTGTTCACGGCGGGCGGCCAGCAGAAACAGCTGCAGCCGGGCCAGAGCCTTGCATGGACCCCCCGCAACGAGCTGCTGAAGGTGACGCCGGTGGAGCGCGAGGGTGATATCGATGACAGGGAAAGCTACCGCTATGATGCGGGCAGTCAGCGGCTCCTGAAGGTGAGCGTGCAGAAAGCAAACACCACCATACAGACGCAGCGGACACTGTACCTGCCTGGACTGGAGCTGCACACCACTCAGAACGGCAACACTGAGATGGAAGGCCTGCAGGTGATTACCGTGGGTGAAGCGGGGTGCGCGCAGGTGCGGATGCTGCACTGGGAGAGCGGCAGGCCGGATAGTATCAGCAACGACCAGCTACGTTACAGCTACGATAACCTGACCGGCAGCAGCGGACTAGAGCTGGATGGTGACGGGAACGTCATCAGCATGGAAGAGTACTATCCGTACGGTGGTACGGCAGTCTGGACCGCCCGCAGCGCGGTGGAGGCGGATTACAAAACCGTGCGCTACTCGGGCAAGGAACGCGACGCCACGGGGCTGTACTACTACGGGTACCGTTACTACCAGCCCTGGGCGGGCAGGTGGCTCTCCTCAGACCCGGCGGGGACGGTGGACGGCCTGAATCTGTTCAGAATGGTGCGAAATAATCCTGTGACTATGCAGGATATTGATGGGCTGGCTCCAGGCCCCAGCATATCAATTGCAGACAGAATACGACAATTGAATCTGAGAGATCAAGCTAAAGAAAGTTCACCGTCACAATCTCGCCCTGTTTTTATGGAAGAAAAATTACCAACTCCGTCAGTTTCTACAAAAGAATTTTCTTTAGTAGCAGAGGAAGAAACGGTTAATGTTTCCTCTCAAGCAACCCCTGATTTAGCAATACCTGTAACAGAAAATATAACGATAGATGGGAGGAAGAAATTTACATTGTATCGGGCTGATGGGCGAACTTTTGAAGAGCTGCAGAATAAATATCCTGAAGGATTCAAATCATGGGTGCCCCTTAACACTGAGCAGGCACGTAAATTAGCCAGTATTTTTACAGGAAGTAAAGACATGACAGGATTACCTAATCATCTTATTGATAACATTAACAAGTGGGGGGATTCACCTAAGTTAGCCGACCTATCAACGTACATCAAATATACGAAAGACCGCTCAACTGTATGGGTGTCAACGGCTATAAATACAGAAGCGGGAGGGCAAAGTTCAGGTGCACCACTCTATGAAATATCAATGGAACTATTTGAATCAAAAATAGTTAAAAAAAATGCGGTGCTGGCACCTGAGGGGCGTAAGAAAAACATGGAGTTTTCATTATTGACAGATATGCCTGATATTAGCCAGTCATCAATAATCGCGCTAAACCATGGCCCACTAGGTGATGAGGAAATTTCTTTCATTACGAGGATTCCACTAAGCAATGTTAAACCTTATTCAGCAAGACGTTAGATGCTTATTAGTTATGGGCGCTGACTCGAACCTGCGTAAGCTGGCTTGCTCGCTGAAAGGCTTAGTGTGGCTTGCTGGGGTCCCCCTGTGTCAGGGTAGTCACCCCTTAAAAATCACTATTGTATAAAGACAGAGGGCGGTAACAGAGAACGATATGGCTCGGTATGTAGTGATGTGATGGACGCCTCAGCACCTAAGCTTGCAGTATTATGCCAAGCTTAAAGCTGACAAATAGTTCTGGAGGTATCCATCATGGATATTAAAGTTATTGGTATCGATTTAGCCAAAAATGTTTTTCAAGTTTGTGTTTGTCTTATGGATAACTCTGTCATGAGTAACAAAAAGGTTAACAGAAACAAGCTGCTCGATAAAATTAGACAATTCCCCGAAGGTAGTCTTATTGCTATGGAGGCCTGTGGTACGGCGCATTACTGGGGAAGACAATTTCAAGCTCTTGGTTATCAAGTGCAATTGATCCCTGCTCAACATGTTAAGCCATTTGTTGCAAACCAAAAGAATGATGCCAACGATGCCCTCGCTATATGCGAAGCGGTTTTCAGACCTAATATCCACATGGTTCCAGTTAAAACTGTTGAGCAACAAGACATTAAAGCATTACGTTGTGTACGTAGTCGTCTCGTTCAAAATCGAACCGCCATGGTCAATCAAATTCGAAGCCTAGCGAGCGAGTCTGGTGTGATCTTCTCTGTCGGCAGGTTGCAATTACAAGCGTCACTTAGCCGTATTTTAGCAAATAATGAGCATGAACTGTCTCATACGCTTCATTACCTGTTAAAACTTTTATATGAAGATTTATGTGTTTTAAATGAGAGAATTAATCAAATCGAGCGCGACATTAAAGCGCTATGTCAAATCCAACCTCGCTACAATGCATTGCTGTCGATCCCTGGCTTTGGACCATTAGTCACAGCAAGCTTTATGAGTGAATTAGGTTCGGCTCATCAATTTAAAAATGGCCGGCAATTATCTGCATGGTGTGGCTTAGTGCCATCGCAATCGAGTTCTGGTGGAAAAGTTCGACTAGGATCGATCACGAAAAATGGCAGCTCAGAACTACGTGTTTTACTCATCCATGGCGCCAGAGCCGTTGGCCGATTTGCGAGCAAACGTGATGATAGACTTGGGCGATGGTTTAATGCACTTGCGTTAAGGCAAGGTCGACACAAAGCCGTTGTCGCATTGGCCAATAAAATAGCGCGTATAGGATGGCGGATCCTCACGAGTAACGATAATTTCGACGTTAATAAAGCGTTTGCGTAAGACGTTAAGCATCACGTAAAAGTTTATATGCACTGATGAATAAACGGTCAACCGTACCTATTAGAGCCTGACTTGACCAAGGCATTAAATGCCGATGTAGTGATAAGGTAATAGGTTTCGGATTTACATCATGGCGCGGGTAAAAAGCCTATTTAGACGCCGAATATATGGTAGTGAACCAATCATTCAAAAGTGTTGTAAAAGCTGAGGCGTCCATATATGGTCAAGTAAAATTGGCCACGGTTTTAGAGTCATTCCAATATAAACGTTCTGACTCATTTGGCGTTAACCCACCATTATATTGATGGGGTCTTGTCTCACTGTAATATCCAGTGATGTAATTTGTGATCTCTTTATCTGCTTCTGTAAAATTCCCATAACCACTTACGGGTATCCACTCAGATTTCAAACTTCTAAAGAAACGCTCCATTGGTGCGTTATCCCAACAATTCCCGCGACGACTCATACTTTGCTCAATCTGAAGACGCCATATTAATTGTCTGAATTTCAATCTCGTGTAATGTGAACCTTGATCGCTGTGATATATCACATTCTCAGGCTTACCCCTTAACTCAAATGCCATTTTCAAAGCTTTACAGGTCAGCTCACTATCTGGTGATAATGACAAAGCCCATCCAACAGGTTTGCGGGAAAATAAGTCTAAAACAACGGCTAGATAGGCCCAGCGATTACCGACCCAAACATACGTCACGTCGCCACACCACACTTGATCTGGTTGAGTTACTGCAAACTGTCGATTAAGCGTATTGGGGATTGCAACATGCTCTTGTGTCGCTTTCCGATAAGAATGCTTAGGCTGCTGACAGCTTAATAACCCAAGTTTTTTCATTAGATTACGGGCTCGATATCGACTGAGACCAATCCCTTTGTTAGTCACTAATTGCGCTATCGTTCGCGCACCGGCAGAGCCATGACTAATACGATGTGCGGCCTTCACTTCACTGCATAAAATAGTAAAGTCTGTATCAATATGTTCTTTTCTTTTTAGCCAATACTTATAGCTACTTCGATGCACTTTGAATGCATTACAAATTGTGAGAATAGAGTGGCTCTGCTTGAGTGCGCTGATTAGCGTAAATTGTTCATCGAGTCTGACATCAAGAGAGCGGTAGCCTTTTTTAGGATAAGATTGTGCTCCTCAAGACGAGCTATTTGCTTCTTCAGCTCACGGATTTCAATTTGTTCAGGGGTAATCGGAGATGCTTTTGGTGTGCCACCCTGGCGTTCTAGTTTTAACTGTCTCACCCATTTATCCATAGTGGATTTACCTACGTTCATCGCCTTTGCAGCTTCGATGATGCTATGGTTTTTATCGAGGACTAATTGGGCAGCTTCAAGTTTGAATTCAGCACTAAATGTTTTTCTGGTTGTCGATCTCATGTGTTCACCTAAAGTCATCTACGAGGTAATAATATCACCTCTATTTAGGTGGCCAAAATTAGTGTGCCACTACACTGGGCTGATTTAGGCAACAACGCCATCACTCGGTAGAAGAAGCCGCGACATCATGGGGCGTACAAATGAACCAAACCCCTATGATGAATGCTTATTTTCTCGGCAGTGGGAGCATAAATCCGCTATAATCAGCAGGAATTGGTGTTTTACTTTCAGGCATGCCTTTAATCTTATGTAACATATCTTTGGTCGGCAATGTAAACTTCCCATCGTTTCGGGATAATATCAACTTATTGATATTTTCCCCTTGTTTTAAATGCTGAATAATCTCGTCAATACCAAATGCACGCGACTCATTCAAGGGGTGATCCCCTTTGTTCACCCAAACATGCAGATGTAAAGTAGCGGTTGAAGGTGCTACCGGAAAATGGAAAAATAAATTAACCTTATCTTTTTCAGCGGACACCCCATAGGCATCAACTAAATGCTGCAAGCTATCCCTCTTTAGTTTTTCCAGCATCCCCACATCACTTTGCTCCAAATCCAATATAGAAGTTAATGACTTCACGCCTGATGTTAGCTCAGCGTTATGTTGATTCAATTCCTCATTCTGTTTAGCCAGTGCTTTTCCTGCTGAAGGGTCACTATTAATTTCCTGAATCAAATCATGTGGCAATAAAGGATGAACGGCCCAGGCCGTCAGCTGGATGCCTTCTGATCTAGTGGCAAAATCCGTTATTTTTCCAGCGGTGTAGGTTTGCGACATGTAGGGAATATTCGGGTAAATTAGAAACCCATTGCCTGTCCCTAATGGAGCAGAGTAATGGAAGAGATCGGGATTTTTTTTGTACACCTCATTGTATATCTTATCGCCTGGCTCCCGGCTGTTACCGCGTAGCAGCTCAACCAGAAACTGGGTGGCATTTTCATTTTTGTACGTTTCCTTGAGCTGTGCCAGATTTGTTGTTGTCAGCGATACCTGAGACAGATCGTTAGTTTGATATTTCTGCAAACCTCTTGGGTTTAGCCATCTGAAACTACCATAGTCGTCTTCAGATTTTTTGGATATATAGGCCCCATGGGTTAAATCGGCGGTGCCGAAGTTGCCTTGTTTGATCAAGACATGATATTTGTCTTGATTTAGCTGGCTCAGAGTTTTCCGATTGTCATCAATACCATAAGCATCCAGCGTTCTGCGGATCGCAGAGCTTGCGTGTTGTGTCAGGCTAGCCTGAGAGTTACGTACAGCCCGTACATCCAAGGTCTGATGGAGTGAGCTACTCGAGTCAGCTGGCAAAGTCGCAGCAGAAGGCTGCAAAGCTTGAATTGAAATCACTAGTTATCTCCTCTAGTTGTCATGCTGCACGTTGCAGGTGCGTTGGCTGCACTCAGTTCACTAAAGCTTGCCCGATAGCCCTGCAACGTAAAAGATCAGGTATAAACCGATTACAAAGGCAGGTTTAGAACGTTGTTGTGTACACCTTTAAATGGAATGCCTCTAATATCCTTAATGGAATCTGAGGTCGGTAAAAAATAAGTTCCCCCGTTTCGGTCAAGAACAAGATCGCTGATCTCTTTTCCAGATTTAAGATGCGCAATGATTGTATCGAGCTCGAAAGACCTTGGTTCATTCAGCGGGTGATCGCCTTTGTTTACCCAGGTGTGTAAGTGAAGCGTGGCGGTTTTCTCTGCAACGGGAAAATGAAAAAACATTCTGGTATTGTCATGTTCATTTACAGCATAGACATCTCGAAGATGCTGCACTGTCTCTTGTCGCAATTTTTCGAGCTGTGGAAGATGCTCTTTTTTTAAATTTAGAATGCTGGTCAAGGAGTCAATCTGTGTTTTTTCATCAATCAATTTTTGTGACATGTTCTGGCTTACCTCAAGCCTCACAGGGCCTGATTGATGATGTCGCGACTCTAGAAATGAAGACTGTATACCTGGATGAATCGCGTAGGTACATAAGATGATGCCATGCTTGCTATTTTTTAGTGTCTCGGGAGCATTGATATAAGTATGCAATACATTTTTATCACAGTACGGTGTATTGGGGCTAATGAGATAGCCATGCTGCGTACTATCTATCGGCGAGACAAATTGAACCAGACTCTCATTCTGACGATAAAGCTCAGTATCTAGACAAGCCTCTGCATTGAGTATCTTGGTGAGAAAATCCGGCAAGGGAGTCTCCGAGTAGGTCTCACTGAGCTGTGTTAACTGATCTTTATTCGCAAAGCTGATAACTGCGACATCAGGGGTTTGATATTTAATCAACCCCTTTGGATTTAACCAGTTAAAGTTGCCATAGTTATCCTCACCCCGTTTGGATACATAGGCGCCGTGGGTTAAATCAGGGGTGCCTGAGTGGTCTTTTTTAACCAACACATGATATTTATCCTGATTGAGCTGTCTTAACGCTTTCCGATTATCATCTATGCCATAGGCATCCAGCGTTCTGCGCATCGGAGAGTTTGTAGTATTGCGCACCGCCAGCACATTTAGGGTCTGATTGCGCTGATGACTTTGCTCAGTCGGTGTAATATAGGTAGAACGATGCAATAATTGAATTGGTGCCATTTTCTATATCCTTGATAATAAAGAATCGATTGTATTTGTATTATTAGGCGCCTGCCTGGTAAACAACAGCGCTAGCCAGAATGCTTCCTCACTAGCGCGTTTATATCATCCTGCGCGATAGAGTTGGCGTGGATATCGAGCTCGCTAATATTGACACCTTGTGCCGCCAATCGAGATAAAATATGTTCGAGTTGAGGCCGCTGGGGCGTATAGTGTCCGGAATCAAGATGAAATGATTTCGCTTTTCCCTGTTCAATTAATATCATGCCAGCTGATAAAACCGGCTTACCTTCTGTCGTCGAGGTATGTTGCCATTTGCCTTTTTCATACGGATGAACAAAGATATTTCCGTCGCGATGGATAACAATAGCTGCGTGGCCCTCCATCCCGGCCTTGCCTGGTAGGTGTGTCGTATCTAATAACTTACCCCCTGTTACCCATTCACCTTGTGAAAGCGTTATTCGATAGTCAGTAGCTTGATCTGGAGACAGATAATTTATATAGCAGATACCCTGCGACAGAGGATGTTTAGGTTTATTCTTGAGCATGTTGATTTCAACATCGGGATGCTGATCAATCCATAGAAATAGCCCGGTTTTTGTATTAACGTCTTCCTGCCATGCACTTAATGCACCGGATTGTGCGTCAAGGCCGTTCAACGAAATCCTATCGCGATGATTCGGATCTTTAATTTCCAGCCAGTATTTTTGGTTAGCACCTGCTTCCCCACAGCTTTTTCTTGGCATCATATCTATGATGAATTGTGCGGTTTCTTTGAAACGCATCATGTTTGGGGAGTTTTTTATCGTTTTAATCGGTAGTGACTGAGACTCCCTCTGCTGTTCTGCTTGGTATCCGCTGACCTGAGCGATTTGATTGACTTTAATTTCCGGCATCAAGCCTCCTGCTTTAATCATGGTTAGAATAATTTTTAGTGCGCCATGAAAACCATGAGTGATGCTTCCGATCAGTTGATACGACATGGTACACCTTGCGATAAATGCGTTACTCTCAGCATAAAAAGACAAAAAAGATAAGCGATTTCATATTTTTATCCTATTTCAAACAAAGAACTGAAGTGAATTAATCTGCAAAAACCTCGCATTAACGGAATGCTCATTATCGGTCATATGTTAAATCGCTAGGTTTGCTGTCAAAAACAGACTCACACTCTAAAACGGGTTCTGTCGCAAAGTGAGATCTTTGCGATCCAAATTGGGGAGGCTGTATCCCTCAGATACAATTAAGGGTCGCTTCAGAAAACGGAAAATAAAGTACGCTAAGCAGTTGATAAAGGACGAAACGCCCTGAACTTACCAGAACTTATCTTACCGTTACTGCACCACAAGTAATCTCCGGTCAGGTTTATGTGTTCCCAGCCCAGCGGTGATGGGTACTGCAATAACGCATCATCGACCGCTATTCAATAGCTATTCAGAGTTAGTATTTAAGACGTTGAAATACCGTCCGCAGTGGCCAACATCAGGCTTTAACAGCTTGACGACTGCAAGGGAATGGGTAGAGCAGTTTGTAAAGTGGTACAACGATGAGCATAAATACAGCCAGCTGAACTTTGTCTCACCCAGGCAGCGTCATGCGCTGCAAGATGGCGCTATTTTAGCCAAACGAAAGGAAGTGCTTGAAGTGGCAAAGGCAAAAGTGCCTATGCGATGGTCTAAAGAGGTGAGAAATTGTGAGGTGGAGGGACCTGTGACGTTAACCCCAGACAAGGCTTCAACCGAAGACGCTATAAATGCAGCTTAATATTTGAGCAAATAGTGCCAACTACCTTGAAAAATAACGATCTGGAAGGGTGACACATGGATTACGTGCCAAGGGGCATGGCGTCAATGATGCGTCATTGCAGTACCCATCACCGCTGGGCTTATATCTGGAAAAGTAACCGGATGCAGAATTATGAACAGCCTCAAGGCCTGCTAAAGTTGAACGGTCAAAAAACGGCCTTAACGTACAATAATTTTCGATATCCAAACTGACCCCTGTGTAGCACTCAATGTAAGTGATTTTGACATCACCGTAAATTCCGCCACATCAATGGCAAACCGTTCCAAGTTCAAATATTAATGGCGCCGAACGACGCAGCTACAACAATGATAATAGGGAGTGTCTTCAAGACCAATCTACACTAAAAATTTGAAAATGCCTTAATCCAGATTTACCCTACTAAATTAGCTATGCGATTTTATGAAATCAAAATATGCAAAGCGAATTTCATTAACGAGATTTAATGCAGCTGGAGTTAATTTTTTGTTACGAGGAAAAATTAAGCTATAATGGCCATCAGGAAGCTTATCCTTAACAGGAATAATAGATATCAAGTCTTTGTGATGTGGAGCTAAAAACATAGGTCTAGGACCAACAAACAAATAGTCCTCATTTAATACAAGTTTCCGAGCAATGGTACTTGAATCACCAAAAATTACCGAACCACAAGATTTGACTCCATTAGGAAAAATTACTGTTTCTAAATCGCTATAATATCCATGACTTGCAGCTGGAATATACCATTTTGCAGTCTGTAGTTCAGCTAGTGAAGTACTATTAGCAAGAGGATGTCCTTTGCGAGCGACGACCGAAAAACTACACGATGTCAACCTCTCTTCAACAAACTCATTAAGCATTAAATCGGAAGATACAACGCCAATAAAAAAATCTAGCTTCCCCATACGTAAAGAGCTTAGTAATTCAGAAAGCTGCCCTTCAATAATAGTAATCCGAGTGGAATTATGGCGTTCTTGGAACTTTTTAATAACATCAGGAACAATGCTAGTAGCTGGGAAATGAGAGCAACCAAAAGCTATTTTTCCATCTGATAATTTCTCAATTTGTCGTAATTCATCAACTGCTCTCTCTAACTCATTCAGGATTAAATTCATTCTAGGCTCAAACATCATGCCGGCTTTAGTTAATACAGTGCTATTCATCCCTCTGTCTAACAAGGTAACACCCAGCGTCTTTTCAAGCTCCTGGATACTTCTCGTCAAAGTCGACTGTGTCTGGTGAAGCATTTGTGCAGCAGCACTAATATTACCATGTTGAATAATAGCCCTAAGATTTCTAAGTTGATTTAGTTTCGGCAACGCATTCATTCTATCTCCTACAATATAATGGACTTTCTTTTTTAGTGCATTTCCATACAAAGGATAGCAGTAGATAGGATCACTCTGAGTAATAACTGGAACTAAAAAGCAATACCTCCATCAGCCAAACAACACCAAAATAATAATGGTAATGATTCACGTTTAAGATAAGTGCATTTACTACCACTGAGTGGCTTAGTGAAATTTTATTTATTATACAGCGAGTTAGTCTGGATTGACTAGCGTTGCTAGTTTTAGCCCATGAGACCTAATGTGTACTGCAACCTCATTCGACTTATAGCAAAATATATTATCCAGATAAAAAACCTCTTGATTGTAGGAAGATCTGTTGGCAGAGATAAATCACAGCAACGATTACCCGCCCAAATATACGTCACATCACCACACCAAACGGTGTTAGGTTCGACAACTGCAAATTGTCGTTTGAGTGCATTAGGGATAGTCACATGCTCATTTTCAGCCTTTTTATAGCGGTGTTTGAGGTGTTGGCAACTCACTAGTCCAAGCTTTTTCATTAACCGAGTAGCCCGATAACGACTTAACGCAAAGCCACGTTCAGAGGCGATAGTCGCAATACTCCTAGCCCCCGCAGACTCCCGGCTTTGAGCATGTATTGCTTTGATTTCACATTCTAAAAGCCGCTGCTCAGGTGTCGCCACAAGTTCACGGCTCACCCAATAGCGATAGCTACTCCGGTTCACATTAAATACATGGCATAACACTGAAATAGGATATTTTTTGCTCTGATTGAGTTTCTCGATTATCGAGAAGTGTTCAGCGAGTCCGACATCAATTGTAGTGGCCAACAGTATTTGACCACGGCTTTAGAAACTAAAAATACATAACATTGTAGATTTTAGCGTGTGAATCAGACTTGCCTAGAGTGATTCACACGCTCACTTTTGCCGGATAGACGGCACCTGATGAACATACTCAGTAATTGCTTCTAGAGGAAGGTGACGTGAAAACTTGTCTATTCATATTAGTTTTTATAGGGCAATCACAGATAAATAAAGATCGAGGGAGTAATTACTCTAAGTAGCTTTGGGGCAAAAGTGCGTTAGCTCGAAGCCATCACAAAATGGTAGGATGTTATGCGTAAACCAGACTAGGTAAGTCTGATTCATCGCACGGGTATGGGCTATAGCATTAATTCAAATGGCCTCAGCTTCGAAACAAAAACCGGTAACCTTTGCTTTTGTAAGCAATTTAAATACTCTGATGTTGTCATCGGGGGATTCTTTAAGCTACTTCTTTGCTGTTGAGCAGCTTTGATACAAGAGCTTGGATCTAACTCAAACATGTCGCACAAAAACTCATCTGGATGGATAGCTGATAGTTCAAGTATATTGAGCTCTGATGCAGGAAAATCTTTAAGATTAAACGTTATGATGGCCTCTGCATGCCCTTTTAAAGCCGCAGCAACCACATGCCTATCATTCATATCAGGCAGTGTTAATCCTTTAATTAACGGCTCATATCCTTCGATAAGGCAATCAGGTACATTTTCATTAATCAGTTGTTTCGTACGTTCTAACATTGCTTCTGTGATGCGAGGATTATTCAACAATACATTACGCATCCATTCATCATGGATCTGCTCAGTCCAACGAGCCCTAAATAAGCCCGCATTGGCTAAATACATCAAATAACTACGAAGTGGTGCGGGATACATGACACACGCATCAAAAACAACAGTATACGAAGCCATTAGTAACCCATACCCAATTCCTGATCTAATCTGGAAAGCTCATCAAGTGTTGACAAACGCTGGATTTCCAGTTGCTGCTTATATTTTATCACCGCAGAAAATGGCACTTTTCTTCGATTACCGACTCGAGTAAATGGTATTTCACGTGAATCTAATAACTTGATAAATGTTGGCCGTGACATATTCAAAAAGTCAGCGCCTTGTTGCGTGGTCATTTCGGCATGGATGGGGGTGATATTAACAGAATTACCCTGCCCCAATTGCGTCAACACTTCAATCATCATTTTCAATACGCTAGAAGGTAAAGTGACATCATGCGATTGACCTTGTTTATCAATTACACTTATTTGTTGAGCCTCACCATTACTTTCAATAACAGCAGATAACTCCTGGCTGCCCAACCGAGCCATTGCGATTTCTTCGGCGTTCGGCAAAGTAGTCATGTTCATAATTCATCTCTCAAATATTGGAAAAATTTGTTTCAACCTGCATTATCCGCAATATTCGAAAAATGTCAACATTCGAAATATTCGCAACTACACAGGATTGCTACTACAGTTGAATCAATCTTGTGTAGAGTGATTCACCGGCTTACTTAGGGTATACCCCAAGCAAACTAGCTACATCCCATTGCCAATTGGTTCGCTATATATTGATTTAAAACCCTACTCGCACTAGTATCGTAAACTACACCCTAAAAACACCAAATGAGGCAAAATGTTTATTCGGGCCTACCTGCGCGCATCAACAGATGAACAAGATGCCAATCGAGCCAGAAATGAGTTGGTTCAGTTTTCAGAAAGTAAAAATGTTCGTATAGCCAGTTTTTATACTGAGACGCAATCAGGAGCGAAAATTGAACGGCCTGAACTTGGGCGCTTAATCATGGACTCTCACCCTGGCGATGTTTTACTCATAGAAAAAGTCGATAGATTGTCTCGCCTTCCCTTCGAGCAATGGAAGGTCCTAAAAAGTAAATTGGTAAAAGCCAATATTCATATTGTTGTCGTTGACCAGCCAATGACACATGGGATCTTAAATGGCACAGAAGAACATACCATGATCGCAAAGGTACTGACTGAGTTTATGATTGATTTAGCAGCGGCAATGGCCAGAGATGATTACGAGACAAGAAGAAAGCGACAGGCGCAAGGCATCGAAAAGGCCAAAACCTTAGGCAAATACCTTGGACGTCAGCCTGACCATGGATTAAGGCAAAATATTCGGTTACTACTCGATGAAGGGAAAAGCTGGTCACAAGTGCAGAGTCTGCTTAAATGCAGTCGTTCTACCATTGCCAAAGCAGCTAAGTTGAATGAGCTAAAAACCGATGAATCAATTCTCTAAAGATTTGATTCACTCTAAGGCCAAAAAAAGCCCCGTTGGAAGGAAGATACGGGGCGAAATGGGTCTGTTTTAAGGCTCGCGTGAATCAGTCTGGGGTAGAGTGATTCACAGGCTCAATTTTGGACAGTTTAGAATACTTATTCCAAACCTTTAATGGACAAAACACTCAATGAAGTAGATTAAAAGTCACTTGTTAAGAAGAGAACTGCTTGCTCTTCACCATCAGGAGAAAAATTCAACGTAGCATCAACCAACTTAGTTCTTGCCCGCTCTCTACGTGCCTTAATCAGCTTTAGTTCTTCAAGTTTATATACTCGATTTGCATCATTGAACTTCTCGCCATTAGCGGTAAATCCAATAACTTCCATTTCTGGGTTTAGCTGCTGAAGGATCACAATCAATTCTTTAACGTTCATTGCTATTTTACCTCATGAAATATTTATTGTTTTCTATTGAGTGGATATGTTGTTTTAAATAAATTTAAAGGTATGATAAAGGCTTGCTTTTGATTAATGTAATCAATCGCTTGCTTAACTCTCCCATGATAAAAACTCGTCTTGATATTCTTCAGGAATACCTAATTCATCAACCATTTCAAGCTCCATTTAAACGTTATAATTTTTATGAATAATACAGCAACGAAACAAAAATTAAACCATTGATTTTATAGGTAAACTAGAGTTATTTCAGTTGTATCCGAAATATTCGAGTTTAATTAGAAATGTGCCAGAACTGATTGGCCTGACACGAATTTGGATCCAAGCGCGTGAACCAGACTAGTGTAGAGTGATTCACGTGCCAAACTCCTGCTCTGGCTTTTAGTATAATATGGTGTTGATTTTATAAGGAGATTCTATGGACATAAAAACTAGAAGAATGAGACAAACAGCTTCTATGTATCTTGGAGTATCTCAAAGGCTTTTTGATACAAAAAATGGTGATGATGGTTGGGTTGGAGCTTTAAACGCAGCGCTCGCAATTGAGGTTTTTATAAAAACCCATCTGGCATATACAGACAAAAAAGTACCTAAAAAGCATGGTTTATTCGCGTTGTTTTTAAGGTTAAATGGAAGAGATCAGAATCACCTTATTAAAGAATACAAGGCTAAATCTGAAGGTACTCAACTATCCGGAAATCTTAAAGAAGATCTCATAAAATTCAATAATTTATTCGTTGATGCTCGCTATATTTATGATATAGGCTCCATTAAATCGACTGGAAATGATGTACTTCTTTGTGCGAATATTTTAAGTTCTATTATTTATTCCATGCAAGGGAGTTAGTAATACGATTAAACATAACATCCGTAGTGGTAGGTGGTCGATTTTCCGTAATGACACTTAATCTGCACCAAATCAAGCCTTCTAGCTAGCGCAAGTTTACTGTTGCGCTAGCTCTCCACAACTCACTTTGCAATACCAGTAGTTATTGATGGTTTGATAATTTAGTAAAAATCACTGACAAACTTCTGTCCCAAAGTAAGCAGGTGAATCACTCAGTCTTAGAGTGATTCACCTGCGCTACGATCAATATGAAATCGATAGCTAACGCTTGGCTAAACCGCCAAAGTTAATACCAGCTTCAGTGGTTGAATGCTTATCTTTGTAAATTGAATATAACATTCTTGAAAAGTAGTTAAAGCCCCATATATATAAAGATGGGTATCAACATCCCCTAGCCAAATATAGGATTTTTCATGTCAGATAAATTTGAGACAACATGGTTTTATGCACCACTAGAAACAAGAAGCGAGAGCAGGCCAAGTGGATTTCTAGGACTAAGTAGTAAAAATGTCAAAGTTCCTGAAGGTAAGCTTGTAAATTTAGACGAATTTGCAGAACAATTAGCGCACATGTACAACGCCTTTGATGACAAGGGATACGATGTTATAAATGTTATTCCTATTTCTATGGGCAGCTCCGAGTCTTGTTTCTCAAAACTACGTAACGGACAGAATAATTACGTGGGCGAAACTGGATTCTCAATTACTCGCGGAGCTGTAGTTGTCGGTAAGAAACGCGAATAGTAGAAGTATTTAAAACTATACTCAAACATACCTTATAATTTTGGATTGTCAGTTTAGTGACTCACTGAATTTGGTACGACTTTAGTAACTCAAATCCATAATATTACATACACTTGCTAGTGAATCACTCTGCCCTAGAGTGATTCACTAACTCATTTTTGGACAAAAGCTAGTTAGGTTATTTGCTCTATTTTGATTGGTAGGTATTAGAAGTCGCTTTAAGACGCAGCAATCCAACCAAAACCATTAGATTCTTTTTTGTATGTGCTTGGTAGCCTTGTTAGGTATCCTAAGGCTATCCTTCCATCTCTTACGTCGACTTACCTTTGATGTCGCAATCATAGAGTCTTAGCATGTGATTCAGGTGCTTTGTTGAGGAATTGGTTTATAAGTTTCTTATTTTCACTTCTTCCCCTACTCCTAGCGAAGTAAACAATTGAAATTCACTATTAAAAAAGTTCATTGCCTGATCAAAGAACTCTCTGTCAATCACAGTGGCTTTATTGTTCTCTAATAAGGCTAATAGCCTACTTGCATTAGAATATTGATCCCCATTTCCATCTAACATAGAGAAATTAGCTCTTAGCACCATGTCACTCAATAATTGAACTTGTACGGGCATAACTCGCCTAACTGTAAAGCCATCATTGATTTGTTCAACTGATATATGCTTGTGAAAGAAGCAGTCCAAAAATAAATTTAACAAAGGGTACTCACTTGGCAGAGTCAATTGTTTATCATCAAATGTTATAGTGACTGATTTTAAGTACCCATACTCTTGAGAGCGAGCGTGAGATGTTGTTGGTGTATTAGAAAATGTTGTATCGATAAGTATGTCTATGGTCGGCATGATGAAGTAGTCATTTAGCAGAATATGACCAATGCCTTCGTCAATAAGCTGTTGTGGTGTTGTGGTTCGATTGGATTTTATGAATTGCTCTTTAGTTTGCAAAACCCACCATTGTTGTTTTTCACTGATTTTAAAACGAGAGGCGATAATCAATGGTAAATCGTACAAGTCGGCATATTTTACATATTTATCCAAGAAACCTTTTTTTAGGTTAACTTTATCTTTTTGAGTCGTTTTCACCTCAACCAAAGCGCACATTTTAGGCGAATTATATTCTGTATGATAAATACTGTTGCTAAGGTCAAAAACTGCGAGATAGTCAGGCACTTTTAGCCCATTATCTATCGCAACCCCCTGTTCCAAACCGTTGATGGCCAAGCAGCCTTTCATTAATTTACAAAGAAGCAGAAATTCGTCCTCTAATAGGAGACCGTTAATTCTCCTAATGACTTCCTCAATATCCTCTTCGCCGAGATGGTTTTTTACATACAATTTAAACTCAGCTTCATTTGAACAGCCAAGCCTTATTGATTTGAGGATCTTTAACTGTTCAATTTCTGATAAATCTTTCAAACCATCCATGAATTTAAGCTACCTTATTGGGTTAAGTGGAGCGATTGCTATTATATGGTTATTGCGAGTACAAAGCGGGCTTTGGGGCAAAAGTAAGTGAAAATGCACAGTGAGAGATAAATAGCTCTACCATTTGAGGGTGAGGTAATAGGTGATTTGGACGATGACTCAGAAAAAGATATGGCTGTCCCCGCTATTAACCCGATTATGTTTCAATTACTGTTGACTCATCATGTTCCATTGCTATTTCTGCGATTAATCGTTCTTCTTCTTCCATTTCTTTTGTGACCGCAGCATGCACAATTTTAAGGCCTTGCGATAACTTGTCAGTCAGGATGATTTTTCGCTTTTGACTTACACGCTCGGAAAACTCTTGTTTTAACCAGTCATTTAGAAAGGATTGCCCATCGTATATCGCAATAACATTGGGGTCGATCGACTGCAGATGAAGTATCAGGGCCATATTCACAAGACTTTGTGTCAACGAGTGCTACACACCTTCGGTTTTGTGGCCAGTCTGCTTATTATCGCACTGCCTATTATGTCGTGGTGGCTGAACGTTAGCCTCCTAGAAGCGCTGGTACTAGATCTGGGCTTCGTGGCTTTCTACTTAGTCTATGCTTTTATTTATAACTGGGGCTATGACAAGGTGTTTCCTATCCCCAAATTCCGCCGCTATACCAAATTAGGTACGATAAACCGAAGTTCAGTTCGCACTTGAGTTACGACTGAGGTAATACCAAGGCACCATCAAGGCTTACGCCGGTGCAGGAAGCGAAATAACAGTGAACAGAATGTGAATCATGATCGACTCAGGTGACTTTCGGGAAATGAAGCTTTATACACGCAAACCAGACTAGTTATGTCGAATTCATAGGATCATTCTGATGTAGAGTGATCACGAATGAATTTCCAGCAAAGCAACTATGAGAAGATTTATGGTTGAGATCCCCTTGGCAATTTATGTATTTCTACTTGTGTTTCTTTATTTTCAGGCTGGTCGCTACCAAAAGAGGAGTATACGAGTACAGAACATAAACAAATAAGCGCTGCAATCAACACAGATGCCGTCGGGTTTTCAATAATCTTAATGAATATCGGCCAGAATTTGCGTTTTGATAGATTAAGTTTATCAATACCAAATTGAGTAACATAAAGGTCTACGGCTAACCAAACAGGCGTCCCACACGCGCCAACAATAACTCCACAATGTGGTGAATTAGCAGAAGCTATAAGATTTTCACGTTCAAGCTCTCTGAAAGCGGCGATAAAATTTGTATCGTCTATATCAAACGCTGTCGATAATTTGGTTATACTGACGTACGGCGTTGATAGCTCTTTTATTACGTTGAGTATTTCATACTTCAGTGATGGCATCGTTCATCCTTATGCAATTAACGTTTTAGTATTGCTATTTACGGAAGATAAATCGCTTGTAGGGCTTAACCTCATCATCACTGTAAAACACACAACCTTAACTATCTGTATTAATATGAATTTATCAGTTTTTCATTGGATACTCCACCAAGAAAATACGCGCATGCGCGTTTTCTAAACTTATTATCTGAAAACAGTAACCTTCATGTGTTCAATTTTAAATTAGTACTTTAGATAAAATATCACTTGAGTCATTTAATATCAAAAAAACCAATACTTAAGTGCTAGTCTCTTAAATATTTAATGGCTAGTACTTTCTTCTCTTTGGTCTATACACTAGAAGTAGATTAACACTTTATTTTGGGGGTTATCGATGTTTGTTTCTAAGAGTCTCTTTACAAAAACCGTTTCAGAATTAACCACACAATCGGCTTCAGCGAACGCATTTAGAGAATCATTAAAACAAACCGTACCCTACATTGAGTTTACGCCATCAGGCCATGTTATCTTTGCAAATAAGTTACTTTTACAGACTCTTGGCTATGAGCTAAGCGAAATATTAAACAAACATCATAGCTTGCTCTGCTTTCCTGAAGATGTAGAAAAACCTGAGTACCGTAAGCTATGGCAATCTTTAGCGAATGGAACACCAACCAGTGCACGATTTATTCGAAAAAACAAAATAGGGAATGCCGTCTGGTTAGCTGCGACATACTTCCCCATCATGAACGGTGGCAAAGTCGAGTACGTTGCAAAAGTGGCTTCTGATGTCACAATAGAACAAATGGAATTAGAAAGAAATCAAGCATTATTAAAAGCCATGGACAAATCATTAGCGGTAATTGACTTCACTCCAGGTGGGATTGTTCTTGATGCTAATATAAACTTTTTAAACTGCTTTGGTTATTCAATTCATGATGTTGTAGGAAAACATCACAGGCAATTTTGTGATGACAACTTTTACCGAGAAACGCCCCAATTTTGGTCAGACCTAGCCAAAGGCAGAATTCAAAAAGGCTTATTTAAACGCATTGACAAATATGGTCGTACTGTGTGGTTAGAGGCTACGTATAATCCGATATATAATCACGCAGGTGACGTCGTAAAAATCATAAAGCTTGCAAGTGATATTACTGACAGGGTCGAAAAAGCGATGAGGGTAAAAGAAGCGGCTCTTATTTCTTATCAAACAGCACAAGACACTGTCAACACCGCTGCAAAAGGTAAATCGAGTATTGAACTTTTACTTTCTAATTCAAGAGAAATTAATCATTCTGTAGACGACATCAATGCCTTAATAACTCAATTAAACGAGCAAGCAAAAAATGTCAACGCGATTATTTCGACGATTAGCTCAATAGCAGACCAAACAAATTTACTCGCACTTAATGCCGCGATTGAAGCAGCAAGAGCCGGAGAGCAAGGTCGAGGGTTTGCTGTAGTGGCAGATGAAGTCAGACAATTGGCTTCTCGCACCTCACAATCAACCGCTGAGATAGCGGTCGTAATAACCAAGAACTCAAGCATTACGCAAAGTATTGATTCCTATATCCAAGTCGCCCTTGAAAAAACATCCTATGGAGAGAATCAAGCCATTGAAATAAAAAATGTTATCGATGATATGATAGCTGATGCAAAATTAGTCTCTGATTCAGTTAAAGGACTATCACTTTAAATACCGGACTGATACCTGCAATTTCAGCGTGACATCTATGTACTAAGTTGAAGGATATTAAAGCTCTTTTGGTTGCGGCTCAATCAGCCTCGTTAACCATGGATAATGCATTTTGCCCCAATATTGAGCTATCGTAATGATAGCCTGCTCAGTGAATAAAAAAGCTAGCCTCGGCAGCTAGCTTCTTTCCCTCTATCGACCATTGACCACCGGATTAAGTCGGTTTAAACGCTTAATTACAGATCGTTACTGGCTTCATAAGCGAGTTCTCTACGTGGTGCAACCGTTCTGTAGGTCGGTCCATTTGGGTACTCGGAATGAACAAAATAATCGACTTCAAAACTCAGAGGATTAGGCAAACTACTGCCATCGCCTCGTTTAACCATTAACTTATAGGACATTGCCCATAGAGCCTGAGCTTTATAGGGCGGCACATTGATCGACTTTTCTAAACTACGCTCAGAAAACTCAGAAATCCCCGTTGTATCAGTCCAACCTAATTCTACGCTGACAGTGGCAGACACTTTCCCACCCGTACCGAGGAAACTTACCCCTGTCTCAGCAGAGACAGAAACCCCCGTCGTAGTACTGAAGGTTTCACTCTTACTATGGCTAATACCTGTCGTAATCGTTTCTTTAATGGTCTGCTCATTACTAGTCTGATTATGGTCAAAAATCTCTGTACGATAACTCACATATCTTTCTAAGCGGTAGAAAGGTGAGTTAAGCAATTTCCAAGCAATGTTTTTGCTTTCATCTTTAATCGCCGTGAAAGGCAGATAAACTACCCTGTCGAGGGATGCTTGCGTACTTGAAGGTGGCGCATCAAAACTGGTCAACTTAGGTACAGCAGGTTCAGGACTGACATCGAATGGCAATTTGAGATTAAGGCAATGTAAAGCAGCGGCCCCAACGGGTTTATTGTAACTGTTATTCGCAACAAAAGTATTGGCTGCGATTAATGCTTTATCCGAGTCGGTATAACCTTCTGGTGCCACCACCTCAAAGGAATCAAAATCACTGGAAGAGCCAGTACCATGATCTGCCCAAATCTCAGCACCAATATCGGCGGGATATGCAAGATCGCTTCTGACACAGACAATATCTTCAAGGGATGGTGGATTTTCATGTCCTTCCATGAATACATCCCCCAGAGCAACATACCCATCAGGTGCTTTAGGCCGCCAACATGAACCATCCTTATGAGCACCAGAGCCACTGTCCTTCCATATCCGGTCAAAACCAATAGGATGCTTTAAAGGTACTTGGCCATCACTATTTGCCTTCACGCACAAAGCGGCAAGATTGCCATTAATATTACCATAATGGCCGACCCCGACCGAGCCGAGCGCAAAAAATCCCGCTGGAGGTTCGGGTTGCCAAAAAGCCCCATCGGCACTCCCACCACTCCCACTGTCATTCCAGCGTAGGGTAAAACTGTCAGTAAACGTTAAAATAAGTTCGCCAAACGCTTTCTCTGTTTCTACGCTCATAACTTTCATCCTTTAATAGTTAAGATTGCAATATCGATCAATAACACGGTTGTGTCTGCTTAAGCATCAGCACTCCTTGCAGCATGCAAAATAAACATTAATATCATGCATTTAAAATTAAATGTTGAATGTTAATAGTCTAAGCATTACGACTAAAGATGTTCAGCAGACATTAGGTATAGGGGATATAAACATCGGATGCCAGTGAGGAAATGATTATCCAACTTAAGTCGTCAATCACAGGTAAATGACCTTCTCTCAAATTGCTCCTCTTCGCATGACACTAACGGGCTGAAATCATCGCTCATCATCAAAATTTGCGACTTTTAACCTATTTAGCTTTTGCCAATCCTTCCTTGGTGGCAAAAGGTCATTTAATGGTCCAAAATCAGAACCTTACTGATGATAAATAATTAAGCACATATGAATTTGCCGACGAGTTATAAACCCACCTATAAATTGGGCATCTTTTTTCTGATATTGGGATTGATACTCAGCGGCTTAATCTCATGGCAGATAGGACGGATGAACGCCCACGTCATCGGACAAGCTTTACAGGAAAATGCTGAGCTTATCAGTGAGAACGTCATCAACCGTATTAAGTTATATCAATATGGCTTGCGTGGGGCTCAAGGGACAATCATCACCGCAGGTGAGCACAATATCAGCCGTGCGATATTCCATCGTTACAGCATAACTCGTGATATTGATGAAGAGTTTCCAGGCGCTAGAGGATTTGGTTTTATTCGTCGAATATCCAGCGCAGATGAAGCCGCATTTTTAGCAAGAGCCAAAAATGACGATTGGCCTGACTTCAATATTCGGCAACTGACCCCACACAGCGGCGAAAAGTATGTGATTGAGTACATTGAGCCGATAGACAGAAACCGTGCTGCCGTTGGGTTAGATATTGCATCCGAAGCCTATCGTAAAGAAGCGGCAGATGCCGCGTTATTATCCGGAGAAGTGCGGTTATCGGCTCCTATCACGTTAGTACAAGCCACAGGTGAACCTCAGCAATCATTTCTGATATTACGACCGATTTATCGTAGCGTTTGGGTACCCAAAACCGTCGAAGAAAGGCTTTCTGCTGGTTATGGTTGGAGTTATGCTCCCCTCGTGACAAACGAAGTGTTAACGAATTTAGCGCTTAATCAAAAGCAAACTAAATTGCTGCTCAGTGATATTACCCAAGCACAGCGCCCCATTCGATTTTTTGAGACGCATGCCAATGATGCCTCGCTACCATCAGCATATAGCCACACACTGACAAAAAATATTTTTGGCCGCAAATGGCAGGTCGAAGTCATTGCCTACCCCGCCTTTATTCAGTCATTACACCTTAATCAACCAAGCTTAGTGCTGCTCAGTGGCGGGTTATTCAGTTTACTGTTGGCCGCCTTTATCACTGTGTGGTCCTTAAGTTCGCAACGTAAGCGACAAATGCAAGCTGAGCAGGCAAGACGGGCCAGCATCTTAGAGCATTCCCTCGACGGCATTATCAGCTTTAACCTTGCAGGCCAAATTACGAGTTGGAACCAAGGCGCTGAGCAGCTATTTGGCTATAAAGAACATCAGGTATTAGGTCAATTAAATGCAGAATTGATTATTCCATCCAATAGCGTCTCGAAAGAACACGCTCTGTTTACCGAAGTGCTCTCAGGAAAAACAGTATTAAATCGAATATCAAGCCATCAGCGCCAAGATGGTAGCCAGTTATCAACCTCTACGACAGCGCTACCTATCTACAATGAACACAATGAGATTGTAGGGGTAAGCCAAACTATCCGCGACATCACCGTCCAACAAGATGGCGAGCGGCATATTCTAAATTTGAATGCGCGTTTAGAACAAGAAGTCACCAAGCGTACCAATGCACTCCAGCAAGCATTACTCGAAAACCAGACGTTGCTCGACACCATCAATCAACAGTTGCTCTACTCTGTTACCGACCCGAATGGCGTCATCTTAGAAGTGAATGATAATTTTTGCCACGTAAGTGGCTATTCACGCAAACAACTATTAGGTAAAACCCATGCCATTTTGAACTCTGGTGAGCATGATGCTGCATTCTGGCGCACCATGTGGACCCAAATAAAATCGGGCCTATCTTGGCATGGTGAGATTTGTAATCGTGACCGACACCAAATGCTAAAATGGTTTGATACTGTGATTGGCCCTGTCTTTAATGAAAACGGCGATATAGAACGTTTTGTCGCATTAAGAACCGACATCACAGAGCGCAAATTGGCGCAAATTGAAAAAAATAAGTTAGGTTCGTTATTAACGAACGTACTCGATGCCGCCTCCGAAATGTCCATCATTGCAACGGACAAAAAGGGCGTGATCACGATTTTCAATCGTGGGGCCGAGCAATTACTCGGTTACGCCGCCGTGGATATGATCGGGCTATCAACACCGGCACCGCTACATTTGCCCGAGGAAGTCGCGGCAAGATCGGCTGAATTGTCCAGTGAGTATGGTGAAGATATTCAAGGCTTTGATGTGTTCGTCTATAAAGCGCGAACCCTTGGTTCTGAAACTCGCACTTGGACCTATGTGCGAAAAGACACCAGTCAATGCCAAGTCTCTCTCTCTGTCACGGCCATGCTGGATAATGTCGGTGAGATTATTGGTTATTTAGGCATTGCGATTGATATTTCCCAAGTACTACAACAACAAAAAGCACTTATCACCGCGAGCAATCACTTAAGTAAGGCTGCGGAAGTCGCCAAGCTTGGGATTTGGAGCTGGGATTTACTCAATAACTCCCTCGAATGGAATGAGCGGATGTTTGCGATTTACGATCACCCCCTAAGTTTACAGGAGAAAGGATTAACCTATGAACATTGGCGTATGCGGATCCATTCAGATGATATTGACTTCGCCGAGGCGAAGCTAAAAGCGGCAGTAGAAGAAAAAGACCAATATGACCCCATTTTTAGAGTCGTCAGAACCGATGGCACCATTCGTTACGTGCAAGCTGGCGCCCAAATCGAACGCGATGTCACGGGACAGGTTACAAAAGTCATCGGTATCAATTTAGATATTACCGAACAGCGGCAATTGGAAGAAACCTTGAGAGAGGCTAAACATGAGGCTGATGCGGCTAATGCGGCAAAGTCTGCATTTTTAGCCAATATGAGCCATGAAATCCGCACTCCAATGAATGCGGTCTTAGGGATGCTGCAATTAATGCAACATACCTCAATGTCAGTGCAACAGCAGGATTATGTCACCAAAACCCAAACCGCAGCGAAATCATTATTAGGGTTACTGAATGATATTCTCGATTTTTCAAAAATCGATGCCGGTAAATTAACACTCGATCTGCACCCTTGTTCAATCGAACTGCTTATGCGAGACCTTGCAATAGTGCTGTCGGGTAACCATGGCAACAAAAATGTCGAGGTCATGTTTGACCTTGATTCGGCTTTACCCGCATGGCTCTTAGCTGACCAACTGAGGCTGCAACAGATCTTGGTTAATTTAGCAGGTAATGCCCTTAAATTTACACGCCACGGTCAAGTCACTGTCGCCATGGAATGCTTACGTCATGAGGCCAATACCGTTACTGTGCAAATTTCAATTTCAGATACCGGTATTGGCATTAGCGAAGAGCAAATAGAGCGTATTTTTACGGGCTTTGAACAAGCAGAATCGTCAACATCAAGGCGATTTGGCGGTACAGGGCTGGGATTAGCGATAAGCAAAAAGTTAGTCGAACTCATGGGAGGCCAATTAAACGTCACCAGCCGTGTGGGTGTGGGTAGCCGCTTTTGGTTTGATGTGACGTTCTGCGTCATGGAAGTTGAAGCCACTCAGGCCATTGACCTCAGTGGATATCATATTTTAATTGTCGATGATAACGAACTTACTGTCGAGATTTTGCATAAGATTTTGACTGACTTTGGCTGCAGTGCAGAAACCGCCTCGGGGGGATATCAAGCGCTTGAAAAAGTAAAACAAGCCAATACAAACGCAAGACCATTCGATGTCGTACTAATGGATTGGCGTATGCCAGATCTTGATGGGCTACAAACCGCTGATTTAATGTGTAACTCTCACTCAGATAGCCCTATTCCGCTCATCGTTATGCTCACCGCCTATGGCCATGAGGTGATAAGTGAAAGTCAGCATATTAAAAATGTCCCCTTCGTGAATTTTTTAACTAAACCGGTCACATCACAGATTTTAGCCGAGGCGATAATCAATGCTATCGAAGGCAAAACGATGACAGTGAATCCTATGCCGCACTCGCAACGATTGTTATCTACACTCGCCATTTTAGTGGTTGAAGATAATCAACTCAACCGACAAGTGATTGATGAGCTGCTGAGTTATGAAGGGGCAAACGTGCAACTTGCCAACGGCGGCGTTGAAGGGGTGTTTCAAGTTTTAGAAAGTGGAAACGTATTCGATATCGTGATCATGGACATACAAATGCCCGATATGGACGGCCTAGCCGCAACACGGCTTATCCGCGCTGATAGCCGATTTGCGGATCTGCCCATTCTAGCGATGACTGCCAATGCATCCCAAAGCGATAAACAGGATTGCTTCGATGCGGGTATGAATGACCACGTGGGTAAGCCAATCGACATGCAGATATTGCTCCCCAGCATTTTGCGTTTAGTGGGACAGGAAGAAGTCCCCTCATTAGCGCAACAGCATCAGCCAGCGGAGTTACAGGCTCCACTCGACGATATGGACGATATGCCATTACTGGATGACATCAAGCTAATACTGCGTCGTTTTGGCGGTAATCAAGCATTTTTCCAGAAAATGGCGAAAGGTTTTGCACCTGAAATGTTGAAACAACTTAATCTATTCAAGCAGTCTACTAAAGTATTTGAGTATGCCACTGCGGCGGCCGTGGGACATGGTATCAAAGGTCTTGCCAGTAATTTTGGTGCACTGCGTTTAGCCGCTTATGCCGCATTTTTAGAGAAACAACTCAAACAAAAAGACCTTGAGTTCATTGAGATAAAAGCGTGGACCGAACAATTAGAATTATTAATCAATGAAAGTACTCAGCAACTATCTACCTACATCCCTCAGCCTGAACAGACTGTATTAGCTCAAGATAAAATAGCAAATGAAATCGATTCTCAAACGTTAATGCCGAGTGCTTGGACTGAACTGAACGCCCTCATGCTCCTCTTAAAAGCGAACAATTTAGAAGCCATGACTTTCGTTGACCGATTAATCAAAAAATTACCACACCATCCACAATGGATAACGCTACAGGGGCAAGTACAAGCACTCGAATTCGATAAGGCATCAGACACTTTACGCATCATCATGTTGGAGAATAAATAATGCATCTTACGGAAATCATCCCGCAAGCCAATCGAATCAAGGGAAAAATTCTTGTCGTTGACGACCAACCCCTCAATATAAAAATATTGCATCAGCTTTTTCATGAAGATTATGAAATGTTTATGGCCACCAACGGAGAGCAAGCCATCGCAGTCTGCCAGAATGAACTGCCTGATTTAGTGCTTTTGGATATAGAAATGCCCGGAATGACGGGCTATGAAGTGTGTCAACGGCTCAAAGCCGATCCCGCAACAGCCAATATCTCCATTATCTTTGTTACCGCGCATTTTGATGAACAAGAAGAGGTGAAAGGCTTTCAGCTTGGCGCCGCTGATTTTATTCATAAACCCATCAATCCGATTATCACGAACGCGAGGGTGAATAATCAGTTTATCCTCAAACAACAAGCCGATTTACTCCAATCGATTGCTTTACTGGACGGGCTCACAGGGATTGCGAATCGGCACCTGTTTGAGCAACGACTTCCAGAAATATGGAAATACTGCTGCAGAAATAGTGCACCATTATCAGTGGTGATGTTAGATGTCGATTCATTTAAACTTTTCAACGATCGCTATGGTCATCAGGAAGGAGATCAATGTTTACGTCTCGTTGCGAAAGCGCTACGCACAGCGATACACCGCCCGAACGATTTAGTGGCGCGCTATGGTGGTGAGGAATTTATTTGCCTATTACCGGACACTCAGCATTTAGGCGCGATGCACATCGCACAACTCATCGTCAACGCAGTGCAAGCCTTACACATCGAGCATTTAGGCTCCAGTTTTCAAGAGGTCACGATTAGTGCTGGCGTTGCGAGCATGCAGCCTCATCGGCATTTAAAATGGCAAACACTTATCGAAACGGCGGATAAGCAATTGTACCTTGCGAAAGAACATGGTCGTAATCAAGTCAGCGGGGTTAGCCTGTTACGGTAAACAGCATTATTGAGTACAAATTGTAAATTTTGATTTTTGAAATTATCAAAACTGAAATTTGACATTCATCGTGTTCAACTGAATTTGGCTACGGCTTTAGGAACTAAAAAAGACATAATATTGTAGATGGTAGCGTGTGAATCAGACGAGGTAAGTCTGATTCACTAACTCATTCTACCCTAGTCAGGTATCCTGCCATTTTGTGCTGACTTTGGTTTGACGCGCATTTGCCTCAAACCGATTTAACTATAGGCATCTTCATCTGCAAACACGCGAAAGTTTGCAATACTTGAATTAATCTAAAAGGAAAACCGAACTGTTCTATGTCATATAAGGTGTTAAGTTATAGTTGTTTACTACAAGGCAGGTCCCATCATTATGATGGGTCATCGATATATTTTGAGGTTTAAAAGCATTCAACTTAACGTCATGTCAAGTTTAATAAAGGTTTCATCAACTTCCTCAATAATGAGTTAGATGTAATAGCCAACACTCATAATTACCCCCCAAAAAAGACGAATGGATTGTGTGCTTCATAAAGCATTAAAAACGTCATGCATAGGCTGGCGTTAGGATTTTATGGAAGCACTCGCTTCGTATAAATAATAGCGGCGATATACTTAACTCTCGCGGTACTCATCTTGTTTTAGACGCTTGAGGATGCAACAGTCGCTAACATGGTGGTTATCGCAGGATACTAAGGATGAAAGTGAGGCCTCTAGCTTGGCCAACTCCCGCTGAGTTTGGCGAATATGCTCGAGTTGCTCCGCAATGATCTCATCGACCACTGCGCAAGAGTTGTGAAGATGCTGCTGGACTTCTACCAAACGACGAATGTCGCTCAGGGCAATATTCAACGCTCTGCAGCGGCGGATAAAAATGAGGGTATCCACATCCTGCGGGGCGTAGTAGCGGTAACCATTGGCCATTCGCTTGGGGGAAGGCAGCAATCCTTCCTGCTCATAGAAACGGATAGTTTTTACTGGAACCTGTGAGGCGGATGCCAGTTCGCTGATTTTCATCTTGACCCTCCAGTAACTGTAAGCTTTAGCCTGCATCATACCACTTACTGATTATTTAACGCTATTGGACATACCCATGCCTCACTTATCGCCCTTAGCCTTTCTGTTATTATCCTTGGGCGCCACTTCATCCTATGGCGCTCCGGTCAATGAAAAAGACGAACACGCCGCAGAGCCGGTCAGCCAGCATGAACATGAAGCCTCCCATGAACAAGGTAGCCATGATGACAAACATACCGATGAACACGGTGACGATCATGACGAGGGAATGGAACGAATTTTGGTTCAGTCCACTCGTTTAGGACGAGTAGTTGATGATCAGCCCATGAGGGTTGAAGTGGTCACTCACGAGGAAATCGAGGAAAAGGCGGCTATGCGGCCAGGAAACATTTCCATGATGTTAGCAGAAACGGGTGGGGTACGAGTGCAAACCACATCACCCGCCCTCGGTAGCGCGAATATGCGTTTGCAGGGAATGGATGGCCGCTACACTCAATTGCTGGCAGATGGTCTACCGCTATACGGCAATCAAGCATCATCACTCGGTTTACTGCAAATTCCGCCTACGGATCTGGGACAGGTAGAGGTTATAAAGGGCTCGGCTTCATCCCTCTATGGTGGCTCGGCTTTAGGCGGGGTTATTAATTTGGTATCTAGACGACCGGGCGATGAATTTGCTGGCGAGACACTCCTTAACCTGACCTCTAAAAATGGCCAAGATTTTACGGGTTACGCCGAATCTCCCCTCAGTGACAATCTCAAGGGATCTATTACAGCAGGTGCCCATTATCAAACCATCGAAGACATAGATGCCGATGGCTGGGCCGATCTGCCAGAATACGAACGTTATACCCTGAGACCAAGGCTGTTTCATGAAGGTGACAATGGCGATAACCTCTATGTGACTGCTGGCTACATGACAGAAAATCGTCGAGGTGGAACGCTAAATGGGCACACAGTGGCCGATGGTAATCCCTTTATCGAGACTCAGAACTCAGAGCGTATGGATGCAGGTCTTGTCTATCATAGACCCGTTGCTGATACCTTGACCTTTAGTACCCGCGCCTCCGCCATGGTGCAGGAACATTTCCACGGCTATGGGGTTGATAACGACAACGATAAGCACGGCAATTACTTGCTAGAGACCAGCCTGTCTGGCTATCGCGACAATCTAGATTGGGTGATTGGTGCGGCGTATCAATCAGATACGTATGAATCGGACAACTATTCCGACTTTGACTATTCTTTCGATGTGCCGGGGCTTTTTGCAATGGTGGACTACAGCTTGATGGAGGATTTGATCGTCTCTGTCAGCGCCCGTATGGATCACCATAGCCAATATGGTACCGAGCTTAGCCCCCGATTCTCGCTCTTGTACCGTGCCGATGGTTTCACAGTACGCGGCTCCTATGGTCAAGGCTATTACGCACCAACCCTATTTGTGGAAGAAATCGAAGCCGCTGGCTTGTCGCGACTTGAGCCTCTTGGGGAGCTCAAGGCAGAAACCGCTCGAACGGCCTCAGTAGATTTTACCTACCGCTTCGATGATTTAGAAACTAGCCTTACCCTGTTTGGTTCGAATATCCGTAATGTGACCGAGCTTGAGGCTTTTTCCTTGGAAAACAATGATACCTTCGACAGAGTCCGTCTAGTCAATGCTGAAGGAGAAAGCCAGATCCGCGGTTCAGAAATGCTGCTACGCTACTACCTTGGCGATCTCAAGCTGACAGCAAGTTACCTTTATCTGGATGCAACCGAGCCGACTCAAGGCCGAACGTCTCGCCGTGAGATAGCATTGACGCCCAAACACTCCGCAGGATTCGTGGTGATGTGGGAGCAACACGGTAACTTTCGCGCTGGGTTCGAAGCCTATTACACTGGCATTCAACGTCTAAATGACAACCCTTATCTGACCGAGTCTGAACCCTACTGGCATCTTGGCCTGATGGGGGAAATGACCTTTGGCCGCTACAGTTGGTTTATCAATCTGGAGAATCTGCTAGACATTAAACAAAGCGATACTCATCCGCTGCTGTTGCCCGAAAGGACTCCTGCGGGACAGTGGACAACTGATATCTGGTCGCGTAACGATGGATTTATTGCCAATGCAGGAGTCAGGATTAAATTCGGTTAAACTCTTATGCCTAGGTTTGCTTTCACGGATACCGAGCAAAATTAGGGATTAATTTTTAACTCAAAGCATGGACATTATTTCTAAAATATCTGTTATTGATTAACATTTTTTGCCATGGTGGCATGCAGTGAATCTGTTCCGACAGAGGCATTCGTGCCGCTAACGGATAGAGTTTTAAATATACTGCTACGATTTAGGGATAAACAACTATTATGAAATTATGGCTGACGATTAAGCAAAAATGCAGAATTTATCATTTCAAGTAAGCGTATTATTGAGCGAGCAATTAGTGTCTCCAATTCATATTTATACTACATATAATTTCCTTCCGGCAAAAAGCTGATATTTGTAATAATATCAGCTTCATAAATAGCGTTAACCGATGTAGCAGAAACGACTCTCTATTTCTTTGGAAATTACGGCTCTGATGTTGTGTTGAATTTATTTTTTTTCAAAACCTCTGCAATAGCAACATCTAACTGCTGTTGAATATCTAAAGACAATCGTCCAAATTCATAAGCGAAGTTTCGCCCTTTAATACGTTTTCTTGCATAAATGCCAGAACTATCAAATGTTGCAAGATTAGTAACACTAACTAGTGCTTTATTCTTCATATCCTTAGCGATTTGAAGTTCTGCTTTTATCGCTTTGGTGATAGCTGATTTACGTTCTTCCCTTGAATATTCAGCCTGAATAATGACAACTTTTTTAATCAAACCATTGATGAATGATAGTAATTCATCTTCAAATTCATAGACTTCCATAACTTTATTCAGCAAAGCATAGTCAGTGTGTGACAAGTCATTAGCCACAGGAAAAAGCTTCACCAAACGTTCATCGACCTTAGCGGCTTTTAAAGCTTTACTCACACCAGCCTGACTCATTCCAAGTTGAGCAGCTACTTCAGCCTGTGTAATCTTAGGATTCGCTTTTTCCAAAGATAAGCATTGTTGGCCAATTTCACGTAGGTTATGTTCTTTTGCGGTTTGGAGCTGTTTAGCTAGAGCTTTAGCATCTGAAAGTGAAATATCATCTTTAGTTACCAGTATGCGAAATATATCAACTTCACCATTTTGCAGTAAAAACCAAGCTCTGCGTCGAGAACCATCTAGCACATCGAGTTTACCATTCACTTCTCTAGCGACGGCTGGGTAAAATTGCTGGAAGGCTAATGAATCGAGATCTTGTAGAGAATCTGCATTTAATAATGCCTGGTCACGCCCGTTAACATCAAAAGTCACATAGGTACTATCGCGAACTTGTTCATATGATAACGTTGCTTCGGTAAATGTAGCGGTAGCACCCGAAGCTAATTGCCATAAGAAGCTTTTACCTACAGATTCTAGGCCAAATAAATTTTGAAGAGATAACGTTACGTCTTCACTTACTTTTTCAATTTCAGTTGTTATTTGGCGTTTTAAAGACTCAATATTAGCTTTGGCTGCATTTATTTGTGCTTCTTCGGCACCAACAGCATTACCTAGAGGGCTCATTACCCCACGTTTTTTAGCCATTATGCTTGCTCCTGTTCACGCCAGACGTTCACAATATCTCTTAGAACTTGGCTGGTTACTTCATAACAATTTTGCTGTGCACTTTGGAAAGTCGCTTTACTTTTAGGGTATTCACTCTTAGACATATCGAACACAGTTGAAAGCAACGAAGATGACTGACGAATAGCTTCACTATGTTTAAATTCATTTGAGTACATATAAGGCGCAAAATGATCGTATAAACTATTCATTAGATCGGTTGTTGTAGTGCTATCACGATGATTTGTAATTAAAATCTTCATAAAGTCATAACCATGATGATTCGCATTAGCCAATAAAGCCCACACTTGAGGGATATAACTAAAATAGGAACAAGTAGCATCAATGTCGTTTTCTGTGATGGACAACGGGAAAACTACACTGGTAGCAGCAAAATATGCATTATAAGTTGCATACCCTAATGAGGGAGGGGTATCGATAATGATGATATCAAATTCATCTTGAACAGCATCGATGATCGTGCTCAAAAGAGAGTAAGGAGACTTTAACTTTTGACCAAATACTTGTTCATGAAACCAACCTTCAATAGCTCTATCACTTTGTGATGCCGGTAAAATACGGAGATTAGGTATAGTTGTAGGTAAGAATGCGTTTGAAACGACTTGTTCAAGTGTCTCACCTTCATCTAGATCAAAATTATTCATCATGAGATCGCCAACAGATAAACAACCTTCTAGATCCGCTTCTGGTGCGTAATACATGGACAAAGTAGCTTGACCATCCATATCGATGAGGCCTACCCGATACTCTTGATGAAACTCTGTAGCCAAGCCTGAAGCAATTGTTGCAGCAGAAACGGTTTTACCAACACCACCTTTTTGATTTTGTATAACAATAACCTGCATTTTTTGGTTATCACTGCGCTTAAATTTAGATGCTTTGCGCAAATTTTCTGGCAGCAAATCTCGTAACTGATACATTTCTTCTATGTTGATTAGCCATTGAGAATCTTCATGCCGCCTTGGATCAAAATCCGCTGTAGATACATATTTATCAAGTGTTTTTGCGTCAATATCCAAATAGGTAAAGGCTTCTGCACGCGTAAATTTTCGCAACTCTTTCCGGTGATTAGACAATAACCGTTGGTTACGTCGCTTAATATAGGCATCGGCCCCCATTTTAAGCTCTTGAAAAGTCTCTGTAGTCTGCATTCTATCCATGAAATCCTCCTTAAATAATTAAATATAAGTGTATACCTTAAAATTTAAGGTGTATACTTATATTCGATGGAATTTCTATTCTAAAAGTAAAAGTACCCGAATTTGGTCAGATTGTTAATGTGGCCAAACAACGAAATACGGAAGTTGAGGGTATTTAAATGAGAAATGATGGATAAAAAATACGGCCAATGATGATGGTCAAGATCATCACTGGCCTGTGCCACAACCTAGGATAAAGGTAACTAAACTTATGTCACAATTTCAGTATAACCAAATTGAAAAAGCGCGTCTAATCGACTTACCAATGATCCCATCGGGATTGTTGATTCAATGGTTAGTAACGAAACCTGATTGGTTACAACAGCGAGTATTTAAACAACTAACACTTCAACAATAAACCATAGAGAGCAGGGATTAAGTTCCTGCTCTTTAATGCCAGGTCTAAATACCTTTCTCAATTTTTAACCTTTCTTACTTGGCTCATACTCAAGTGATCTTACAATAAAATGGTTCAACCATTTTATTTTGAAAATCTCAGTTTTACTCCGTTTCTTCGCCACTTTGGCACTTAGCTTGCAAATCCCTTCTGCTAGACGCTTTTTTCTTTAGCGACTGACTATACAGCGCGTTTGAATTTTAATGGTCGTAGACAAAATTAACTTACAGCACTGCTTTTAGATATCGCCCCTAGCGTTAGCTAGGAATTGGCGAGGCATTATGTATTTAGTGGATTTATCCACTGCTTTTGATTCCTTTTAATAAGTTATCTTTTACTAATAAGTAAGCTCTTAAAAGAAAAAGCTTTTGGACTCCCGAATTTTACTCCTTTTTCTTACTCCCAATTTAATAAGGATATACATACCTTATCCACAAGAGATACGAACCTATGAGAAAAACATACGAGTTAACGTCAATCTCTATCAGAGAGATATGAAAATTTAGTGAAATTTAAGCCTTTAACTAGCAAAATTAGCTGTTATTTATCGTTGGGGTAGGGAAGGGCGCCGCCATATGACGGTAAGCTTAAAATAGCGATTAATGCGTACTGGGGGGATTAACGTTAGAGGAGAAAAACATATCCGCAGTAAATCGTTGCCTCAATGGCAACTGCCGCTTGAAGCAGCGCCACGTAAACGATAAACCATTATCAAGAGCTTTCTGATACGAAAACTTAATTTGCGCTCTTATATCATCGGAATAAACACCGATCGATTGTAAAAATTGAGGTGATAGCCACTTATAAGCAGCGCGAGAACGAATAGTACCTTCTTCGTCGGCTTTTTTAACTTCTTGAACCAGGTAGACGCCTGCAAGTTTAAGCATATCGATAAAGCGATACCAAGTTGAGCTTGGTATCGCTTCACCCCAGCGCTTAGCGTGAGCAAGCATGAGTGCATCATGGCTGGTAGGATCGAACCCTATGTTTTTAGCTTTACCAACTTGGCCGCTCATAAGATCGCATGTAGTTATCAATGTAACTGATATCTCAAATAGCTTTCGCTTAGTACGTTCAGACATTGTTCGTGATACGCCACCATTATCAACGTCTAACTTTCGGCTATAAATCAGCCGGCGCGCATTGTTGATCACCACATTAAAATATCGAGGTAAACGGCTACCTTTAAGCTTAAAACCGTCAAGACTAGCTTTATAGGCATTCGAGCCCACATCATGCTTATTATTTTTTACATGAAGAGCAGCTGCGCGTTTTTCGTTTCGTAGTCTCTGACGCTTCTGACGTGCTTTATCTGCGCTAGATTTTTGCATGAGACACTACCACAATGCACTCACGAAAAGATGATCTCAAGATCAACTGACGCTGGCATATGGGGTTTAAGTGTCTTAAATTTTGGTGCTGCAAAGGTAAGCAGCCATTGAAATAATTAGGCATTATATTGATTCCACATGTTTTAGGGCTGTTTGAATGGTTAGTTCAAACATTGCAGATCACTATAATCTGATCGATCGCAAAGATCAACGATCTTTCAATGGCTTGAATTTTAGGCACAAAAAAGCCGACCCATGTGGTAAGTCGGCTTTGTTGTCGAATGCTTCACGTCAGGGAACCACCCCCAACACACTCTAATTTTGAAAAATACACTACATAGATAACTATGTAGTAGCGTGCTATGTAATGCACTTTTGCTTCAAAATCTGTAGTAATTGTAGGTTAGCACGAATAACTTTTCAACTATAGATTAACTTTATCTAGTTGTAATTTGGCATTTAACTTTTCCCATTACTTCAAATTTTGCAAACTCCTGAAATGTGTAAATCTCATCTTTGTAGTCAGTGTTAAAACTTTTAACCCTAATCCCTGACGATGTATATGATAATATTTTCACCCACACTCTATCGCCCTGTTTTAAAACATAATACTTACCATCTTTAATAAAAGTATCACTTGTATCTATTATCACTAAAGACAAATCAGGCAGTATAGGCTCCATTGCATTACCGATAACTTCAATACAAAGTGCATTCTTTATGTCTACACCGTCAAGAAAGCTAGCATCTATCACAAAATGTGAACCAATTGCACTTCTTGTTAAATTTTGAATTTCTGCAAATGGCACAGAAACACTACCTAACTTGCTATCAAAATTCACACTCGCTTTAGTTGAACCAGTACTAAGCCACTCTAAACTAACGTCAAATAAAGTACAAAAGGCTCTCAAATGAGAACCTTTTGGCTCAGTTTTGTCAGTTTCCCATTGTGAAATAGCCATTGGCGTAACTGATAACTTTTTTGCTAACGATTTTTGTGTGTATCCCTTACTAACCCGCAGTTCCTTAATTCTTTTACCTATTCCGCTGCTCATGGCTGCTCATATTTGTTAAAGGCTTGATAGTTTGTATCAAGTATCACGCGAGTTGCATAAATTGCGACTTTACTCAGATAAAGTTAAACTTTACTTTGCAAAATTATCAAGTTAGTATCCGTTCAATATTACGTCAATTAAGTACCGGAATTAATTACTAATGGACCGAAAACCAACCCACGTTAACGTAAAACTTGAAGCAGAGTTCAATGAACTACTGACTAAATCGGCTTTGAAAAATGAACGTTCTAAACGAAAAGAAGCTCAAGCAAGGCTTAAAGATCACCTGAATCGATTCGAAGATATGGGCATGGGAATAATCGGAACCGACAAATCATAATTTTTTACCATCACGATCCCAAAATGGGATCGCAATACTAAGGAAGTGTTTTATGACCACCAAAACTCAACAGCCTAGCGCACAACAAAGTGAAGTAAACGAAGAAATTCTAAGACTCGCAAAACATATACCCAGTGATAGCACCATATTCATAATGCGCTGCACTTTCCTATTCATCATTTGTATCGTCGCTACTTTGCTGTTGTCTTGGGATGTACATGCTGCAGACATATTCGCCCCCGCTAAAAGTGAGATTGTTGACACCGTTGGCACAGGCTCAACTGCACAGTTCGCCATTCTCGTCGTGGGTCTGTGTGTTGGTGCGATTACTGGTTTTCTGACCAAAAACTGGGGTGCTGCTATCGGCAGTTTCATCGTTGGCATCATTTTCGTCAACGTGGCCTTAAAGGTTGTAGGTCTATAGGCCGTGGATAACCCCACTCAGTTTTTTAGCATCCCTAAACACCTCAATAACACCCCTACGTTATTAGGGTTTGCGATGGATGAACTTGTTCCTGCCTTAGTGTTTTTTGCCGTGTTATTCATGATGGATCACGCGCTCATTGGCATGGCGCTAGCCTCTTCATGGTTTTTAGGGATGCGCAGAATGAAATCACAATACGGCATGTGCGTGTTACGCCTCACTGCCTATTGGTATGCCCCTGCAGAATTTAGCGCTTCATTTTTAAAACGAACACCTGCGGCCTGTCGCCGCTACTGGTTACGTTAAATGATGTGAATTAGGGGGCCTATCCCCCTAAGGATGCCCCATGTTACAAAAGAACAAAATCGACTTTATCCGCATTGCAAAATCCCTCAACACGCTTCTGTTAATCGGCTTTACCGTTGCCATGATCAGTAACACGGTCCTAGCAAGTATTGTATGGATGGCCTACTTCAATAAAAGCCGCACCGTTGTACCACCGACCATCAGCGCAGCCTTTACCGTATCAGACACGTCTATAGACGAACCGTATTTACAGCAAATGGCCGAATACTTTGCCTTTCTAAAACTCAATGTCACGCCCGCTTCGGTAGACCATCAGTACAAACAGCTCGCAACCTATATCGATGAAGCTGATTGGCATCAGATGCAACCTTTACTGGTTGAAGATGCAGCCATGATTAAAAAACAAAACATCAGCAGTCACTTCACCATCAATGAAACCCAAATTGCCCTTGATGATCGTCTCGTCAAACTCACGGGCACGTTAAACAAATATGTGGGCAAACGCGCGCTGGAACCCGAAACCATCAGCTACATCATTGCCATGAATTATGACCATGGCCAACTGTCGCTCAAAGCCATTAAGAAAGTGCAAAAGGAAGTTAAATAATGAAGATTGCTAACCCACTTGTTTTCGCAGCCTGCGCGCTTTTTCCTATGAGCGTGTTAGCGGCAAATACGCCCCCAAAACACTACGGATTCAATGACAGCGAAACGGTTCCTATTGAGCTGTCGAGTGTTGATATCAACCGCTTAGTCGTGGAAGGTGACAAAATCACCTCGATTGATTGCCCTGAAGGATTTTGCGTTGTCACTGGCACGAAATCGGATAAATCCGGTGCAGCGCGCGTTAACCTCAATTTGGCCATGCCATTTACAGCCTATGTATCAACAGAAAAGGGCAGACATTTCGGCTTATTCATCAGCCCTAAAGCCATTCCTGCCGTGACCTCTATCTTCACTGCAGAACATTATCGCGAAGAACAACCCTCCGTTTTCGATAAGAAAACCCCTTATCCAACCATGATGACCGAGTTCACCGCGCAAATGATCCGCTACCTCGCCACGGGTAAACCGATTGACGGTTATCGTGTGCATGTCGTCAATGATGACCTTGAACGCACCACGGTAGACAGTGAGCCTAGAGGCACGGAAACATCTATCGATGACGCGATGTTTACTCGCTTAAATGAGCAAATGCCCAAACCAGCAGGACTGACAACAGAACCTGCTTTCGTGTTCACTGGTAAGCATTTCAACGGCATCATTTATCGCGTAACAAACCACGCAGCACTCCCAGTCACCCTCACCACAGCGCAGTTCTATTCCCCAACGACGCGAGCCGCAGCCTTATCAACCTATGAATTAGCACCACAACAAATAGGACACCTCTTTGTTGTCTCGGGCGGGGAGAGCATGCAATGAAGCAACTCCTAGACTACTTCAAAAAAGACCCCGAAGCCGACTTTGAGCAAGGCAGTGCGTTAAATGAAGCCAATAAAAAACGCAATTGGGTGATTGCAGGGGTGGGGGCCACGGTACTCGGAGCCCTCTATTTAGCTGGCGACGCCTATATGTCAGCCCCTAAACGTGCCCCTGAAACCGCAGCGGGCAATCCTATCGATTTTGGTGCCGTGATTGATAAAGATTTCACCGAAAAAGACAATCAGTCTGCGCTCACCGCACAACAAATTGCCTTAGATAAGCAGCAGAAAGCGATTGATAAAATGCTGAAAAGCATGGAAGCCATTGAGCGCAGCAATGAAGCTAATCGCCTTGATTTAAAGCGTAATTTAGAGACGTTCCAACTGACCGTCTCTGAAAAAATTGATGATAAGATTAATGCCGCTACCGCAAATGCAATGCAGCATAGCAATAACAATGTCACCGATGAATTTTCGACAGAAGGCATTGATGCATCAGCCTATCCCGTTAGGCAAAGCACACGCTACTTGGGTGAACAAACGCTGCCGCCACGCCCGAGCGTGGGTGACGGACAAAGCGGGTATGCTGCCCCCTATCAAGGCGGCGCTATCCCGCCACCTGCAACCCAAAATGGCATCGATTCCTTTGCACTAAATTGGGAATCGCCGGAAGAAAACCTCCCCAAAAAACGCACCCCTGAGAACTATGTTCCTGCAGGTTCGTTTGTCACGGCTGTCGTCACTGGCGGCGCAGATGCCAATGCGGGTGTGAATGGCCAAGGCGATACCGTACCAATGGTATTCCAAACCATTAACCAAGGTGTACTCCCTAACGGCAAGCCCTCAAAACTAAACAACTGCACAGTTTTAGGCGCGGCTTACGGCGAAATCTCATCGAGTCGCGGCATTGTGCGCACGACTCGCCTCAGCTGTATTTTTGAAGATGAAATCATCGACATTCCAGTCGAGGCGACCGTATTTAACTATGGCCGCAACGGTATTCGCGGTACTGCCATTATGAAGAACGGAAAAATCGTTCAGATGGCAGGGATTAGCGGCATTTTGACGGGCATTGGTGAGACAGGTAAGGCACTGAGCCAAACCACATCGAACTCAGCGCTAGGGTCAACCTCAAGCGTCAATGGCAGTGATGCACTGCTCAACTTAGCCGGCAGTGCCAGTTCAAGCGTGGGTAGCAAGCTCGCGGATTACTACATCAAATTAGCTGAGCAATACCACCCGATTATTGAGCTCAATCCGGGCAATACCGTCAACATCGTTTTCCTCAAAGGCTTCCCGCTCGATCCAGTTGGCATTCAAGAATACGAAGAAGCGCTAGCGCAGCAAGCCCAAAATCCTGTCAGTGCCACAGCGCAAATCCTCAACACTATCAGCAACCCACTGTTAGAACAGATGCCAGGGAATATTAAGCCGCAGGCCCAAGGCACAAACACGCCTACACCACAGCAGCAATATAACCAACAAGGCCAGCGCCCCCCTGTTAACTCAGCCTTTGGCCGTGCGAACTAATTCATTTAAGGAGTGACATTTTGAACACAATCATGAGCAAAAATGCATTACGTAACACCGGTATTATCGCACTGGCTTCATGGCTATTAAGTGGCTGTGCGGCGGGGCTGGATAGTGACTATTCATGCGATAAAGTCGGCGGCATCAATGGCTGTACTAACATGATGGAAGTGAGGCAACTTACCGACAGTGGCGTGTTTAATCAGCCACAAGCACAAAGCCCTGCGGTGACGGCCTTAAGCGGTCAAAGCACAACAGCACTCCCCAAGCTTGCGAGCCAACAACAAGACTTTATCCCTTTGCCACGCCGCGACCGCCACGGTGTACCGCTGCGCACGGCGGAGTCAGTCCAAAAAGTAACAATATTCCCCTACCTCAACGAGCAAGGGGATTACGTTGATACCAGCGATGTGTACATCGTGGTCGATAAGAGCCGTTGGACGGGCAGACCTGCCAAATACATCAAGCAGGATTAAGCCATGAAACAACGTATTAAAAACGATCTCGGCGCACTCTATGCCAGCAGCAAACAGCAGCACAACCATCTGCATCATGAATTGCCCTATCGCATTTATGATGATGCTGAACAAGTCTTTGAAAATGCTAATTCGCTTGGTTTTGGCTTTGCCATTTCGCTGTTTGGCGGGGCTAATGACGACTTAATCAAAACCATGAACGCCTTGGTGTGCACACTGCCAGAGGGCGACAAATGGCATTATCAATTCGTCATGGTGGGTAATAATCAAGTCGGTGAGCTCATCGAGCAAAATCAAGCGCTGCTCAGTGGCCGCAATGCCATTTGCGATAAATTTGCCTCAAATGAAGCTATCTATGCAAAACACAGTTCGACCAAAGGCTTTGGCACCAAGCTCAGCAGCGCATATCACTACGATCTAAAGAACACTAAAGGGTTTTTCTTTGTTTCAACCACCGAAGACATGCCCGCACTGTTGGATATGCGCCTTGGCATTGAGTCAGAGCTGGCGCAAACAGGCATGCACATTCGCCGTTTAGGCGCTGACGATTTGATTGAGCATTGCCGCGAGCATTTAAATTTTTCGCATCAACAAGACCGCGTTTCGCCCGCTAAGTATAACGAGTATCAACCTCTCAACACACAAATTCTCAGCCCTGACAGTGAGTTCATCATTAACCGCGATTCGGTCAATATCCGTCACACACCGATGCAATCAGACAACAGTGTCGATACCACCTTAATCAATCTTGGGCTAAAGGGGCTGCCGAACGATTTTAGGCTGTATGCGTTTCCCAACTGTATTGCATCACTCAGTTACACCATGAACAGTGTTCAATGTCCTTATCGTGTCAGCGTGTCTTTTTATATTAATAAAACCGGTGAGCAAACCACCCGTAACGACAGCAAAATTGGATCTTTGACCAAAACGGTCAACTCCCCTATGCGGTTGTTGATCCCCAGCGCCGCGGATGAACTGGCTGAACGCAAGGAGATACAAAAAGGACTCAGCTCACACGCCTTTAAAATCACCACCATGACATTGAATGTCACCCTGTATACGACAGAAGAAAAACAACGCCATGACACCTCAAAAGCGATTGCGACTTTCCGCACGGCAGGCATTGATTTAATCCGAAACAATAAACTGCAAGGCATGTGCACACTGTCCACCCTCCCGTTCTCAATGAGCGAAGGCTTTATGAAAGACAGCCAAAAAGCGGGCCTGTGTTTCATGATGAAAACCTCAAACTTGGTGAACTTTTTACCGATTGTTGCAGACTACAAACGCTTATCAGCAGGGCTACTCTTGCCAACAATGCGCCATCAAATTAGCTATTTCGATCCGTTTAACTGCGGCAGTGATAACTACAACATGGCGATTACGGGCGGCTCAGGGGCAGGGAAGTCATTCTTCATGCAAGCCTTGGTGAAATCTATTTTTGCCAAAGGGGGCAAGGCATGGATTTTAGACAAAGGCCAAAGCTATAAAAAACTCACTCAAACATTAGGCGGCGTCTATCTCGACAGTTCGCAGATTTTCCTAAACCCGTTTACCCACTTAGGCAAAGTTTTAAGCGTGCGTGATGCGGGTACTTTTGGCCCTATCCTCGATGATGAAGGTCAAGCCATTGATCCCATCACCGAAGTGTTGGGAAACATCACAGCGCTTATCGCCACCATGGCATCACCTGATGAAAAGCTCACCGGATTTCAGACGGCATTACTCGGCGATGCTATTTTGCTGGCATGGCAAAAATGCGGTAACGACACGCTGATTGACGATGTGCAAAAGGCACTCTATGACATTGCCGCACAAAAAAATGACGATACCCGTATCAGTGATATCGCCGCGCAATTAAACAAGTTCTGCTCTAACGGCATTCATGGCGCAATTTTCAATAAGCCCTCGATGCTCGATCCCAATATCGATATCACCACGCTTGAACTCGATGGATTTAAAGGCGAGCTACAACGTCCAGTGATTTTCGCGTTGATGGTGACGATTAGCCAACAAATGTACCTCTCTGGCCAACGTTCTATTCCGAAAATCTGTGTGATTGAAGAAGCGTGGTCACTCATGAGCGGCGCGAATGCGCAAAGTAAGGATTTCATCAACGAAGGTTATCGCACAGTGCGTAAGTTCGGCGGCAGCTTTGCCACAGTAACGCAAGGCATGAACGACTTCTTTGCCAACGCCGAGGCCGAAGCGGCACTGAACAGTTCAGATATTCATATCACCTTGCGCCAAGGTGATGGCTTTGGGGATTTCTTGAACAAGCATCCTGACCACTTCTCGCCCTTCGAGCAACACATGATCAAGTCATTCCCCCGCGCCAATGATGCGGGTCATTCCTGCGTCATGCTCAAAGCGGGCGGGCTAGTGTCCTTTCACCGGATTTTTGCCGATCCATGGTCGCGCGCCATGCTCTCAACTGAACCCAAAGAGTTTGAATATTGCGAAAACTTGATTAAAGGCGGCATGCCGTTACTCGATGCCATTGAACTGACAGCCCAACATTTCTATCCCGATGATATGGCCCGCTTTGATGCCATTTTGTCCGCCGCAGCAACCCACAAAGAGGCCGCATAAAATGGAAAAAACCATCATACAATCAATTTTATGGCTGGTGACGCTGGGCGTCATGATAACCCTATGGGTGACACGCGAACCCCGTATTGTCGAGTATGACATTAACGAAACCGTGGCGAGCTTTCACCAATCAATCGGTCAAAGCGAGCTATCCGACGAACAACGCGAAAAAGAAATCACTCGATTTACCCAAACACTGGACGATGTGGTGCAGCAATACGCCATTGATAACCATGTCGTGGTGTTAGTCAGCCCCGCCGTCGTCAGTGGCGCCGTGAATGTCACCCAAGAAATTCAGCAGTCACTACTGCAAACCCTTCAAGCGCAAAACAAGGCGAACCGCGCCCAAGCGAGCGAGGTCACGGCTAAATGAATAAATTCGCGCTACTGATGTTGGCGTTATGCCCACTATTACCGCTCAAGGCTGCGTCTATCGGCACCGTGGGGCAAGTGTTCCCCATTGCTGAAATTGACATGCTGCAGTGGATTGAAAACCGTCTGCAAACCTTAGAAAAAACGGGTGAGCTAGACAGTATGCGCGAGCAATTCCAAGAGAATGTCAAAGCCGGTGTTAAGCGCCCTCGTCCGGTGGGGCTCATTACCACTAAAACCCCTGAGGTGTTTTTAGTCGATCCCACCTTAACGCTGGCCAAAGATATCAATGATGCAAAGGGCAACCTGATTTATCCCAAAGGGACGCGCGTAAACCCATTTGACACCAAGACATGGCCAGCATTGCAAAAGGCCAACGTCGGCAAGTTTGAGTTCAGTAAAACGCTGGTGTTTTTTGATGGGGATGATGTGCAGCAAGTGTTATGGGCCAAAGAGTTTGCAACAACCCATGACAAGCCACACACCATCAAATGGATTTTAACGGGCGGCGAACCCGAAACACTGCACGGCCAATTAGATGCGCGCGTTTACTTTGACCAGCAAGGAAACCTCAGCCGCGCATTAACACTTAAGCGCGTTCCGAGTGTCGTTAAGCAAGCGGGGGTGATGTGGCAAGTGCGCGAAATAGATGTGTCAAATTTCCCCGTATTCATGGAGGAAACAAACCATGCGACACATTAAACCTGCGTGGCTTGTAGCATTATTAATGGGAGTCATTCCTGCACAAGTCAACGCGCAAGCGGCCTGTACGGGTACGTTCGTTAACCCGATGACCGACATTTGTTGGTCGTGTATCTTCCCGATGACCATTGGCAGTGTGCCTATTATTCCTGGGAGCCTACCCGATACGCGCAACCCCGTATCACCCATTTCATTTTGTCCCAAACCGCCGCCTATTTTTATGCAAATTGGCTTGAATATCGGCTACTGGGAGCCTGATACCTTAGTGGACGTGACGCGCGTCCCTTACTGCATGGTCAACATGGGCATGAAGCTCGACATGAGTAATTCCCCCCAAATTGGCGGTCGTGTTACAAGTCGCGATAACGATGCCAGTGATGGCGCGTTTTATCATGGCCATTGGTACAAATACCCTGTGATCTATTGGCTGCAAATTATGCAAAGCGCAGCCTGTATGGCCACGGACAATTTTGATATTGCTTACCTAACAGAGATAGATCCACTGTGGGATGACGATGAGTTGTCTTTTATTCTCAATCCCGAAGCCATTTTATTTGGCAATATCGTATCACAACTCGCTTGTGCCACCGAAGCCGTGGCCACTTCGACCAACAGTGTGTTGCCCTTTGATTTTCTGTTTTGGTGTATGGGCTCACAAGGCAGTGCTTACCCCCTGACTGGCACCACCAATTACCGCGACACGCCAATTCAGGCGGGTACGTTGATTTTAGAGCGCCTGAACTACAAATTGCATCGCCAAGGCATCGTATGGGAATCCCACGGTGAAGACGGCGCGATTTGCTATCAAACGCCGATGCCCCTCATGCCCAAATCCCGCTATCGCTATCAAATGACCAACACCATACCCGATGCGCTATGGGCGCACCCTTACACCACGACAACGGTGATCTGGGAAAGTGGCCACGACAACCCTGTGTCGGGTGACAACTTTGGTTTTATCAACTTCAAAAAACGCAATTGCGTGTTTTTGTGACCAATAAGGGGAGGGATTTTCGATGAAAAAGTTTGAGACCAAATTACCAACAACATATACCGCTTTATGCACAAAAATTGTGGATAACAGCCTATTTTCACATTCATTTAAGGGCTTAGCCCTGCTAGTGAGCTTATGGTGCCTTGGATCAATTTCACAGGTGTTCGCCCAAACGGATTACAGTATTGACGAATTAAAAGCGCTGTCGATGCGAGAACGCCACACATTACCCCCACTGAACGTAGACCAAGCCGCGCTGTTTGATAAAGCCCGTCAGTTCGAAGCGCAAAGCAAAGGCCAATTAGACAACGCACTATCGCCGTTGCTCGATGCCAAGCCCAACCCCAGTGCCGATGCCAATGGTGTGATGGTATTTGTGTCGTTGGGTATGCCTGCCACCAGTTTGCAGCAGTTACTCATGCAAAGCGCAGACTTACAGGTGCCACTCATTGTGCGCGGTGTACTGCCTCAAGGCTTTACCGCCACCGTAAAACAGATGAACCACCTTATCGATAACAAAGGTAAAACCATTCAGAGCGGGTTTGCCATCAATCCCCAGTGGTTTATGCAATTCGGCATTACCCAAGTACCCGCCTTTGTTGCTGTAAGACCCAACAAATGTCAGGCAAAACAGCCCTGCAGTACCGATGACTTTGACGTGATTTACGGCAACGTTTCGTTGTATGACGCGCTGAACTTACTTGCACAACACGGCAGCATTCCCGATGTGGCAGCGAAGACATTAGCAAAGGGGGCGAAATGACTCAGTTGAATAATGCCTTAATCCTCAGTGCCATCCTCACATTGAGCGCCGCCTTGCCTGTTATGGCGGCCAACAGCGAAAAGGATTACCGCGATAATGTGCAGTGGGCCAAAGACAGTATCAAGCAGAATCAGAACAAAGCGGGTTACACCGGTTTTGACGTTAACAGCCTATGCAAAGATGCGACATGCCAGCAAGAAGTCGCTAACCCGAGCGAAAGCCGTTACTACAACAACCCGAGCGCCATGGACAGTGCCAAAATGCAAGGCATGAGCACGGATGGCCAAGCCCAAGCCGTGACGAGTGGCTTTAATAATGGCCGCCCGACGATCGATGAAAACGATCCGGCATACCATACCGCCGTTGGCTATCAAAATGATGCTTACAATATTAGCCACGGCATTTCATCTAAGTATCATGACTGTGAAAAAGGGCTCGTTTGTGAGGTCGATTCTCAGCCACGTTCTTGCACGTTGCCCACCAATAATCCGGTGCAATGCTATCTGACGCCCTTTGTCAAAAGCACTTCGATATCAGAAAAAGAATACTCTTTTAGCCTATCTGGTATGCCACCATTCACTATTACGCTTCCAAATCCGAATGCACTGATTACAGGCATTCGAAGCCAAGGAGAATTGTTAACAATAGGAACAATGAATGTTGGAAATGGTAGTTATGGAATGACTGTTGGGCCAGCAACTCAGTTACAATTTAAAATTGATGGAGTTTCATTAGGAACCGCAACGCTAGAAAAAAAATGGGATAACCGTAACCCATGCGCAGCAGGCGTATCTTCAAATTCAAAATGCCCTTATTCCATCAGTGTAATATTTCCATATCAGCGCACTGCGGCGGAATTGTCACTTCAAGTTGAAACTACACTCAAAAATGTAGCTAAACCTTTCACGACTGAAATTTACAATTTACCACTAATAATAACTACCACCGAAACTAATGTAGAAATTGGCTATAACAATAGCTGCGGTGCAGTTTTACCAGAATGTCAAAAAGTTAAATCGCAATGCACACAAGGAAATGAAACCCGCATAATCAATGGCATATCTGTCACATTGGATTGCTGGAAAGAACAAACCACCTATCAATGTGCCTTTCCCAATACCTGCGACGCCATCGCTGATTGCAGCATTCAATCGACCAGCTGTGAAACCCAACTTGGCGGCGTTTGCATTAAAGATAAACAACAACGCCTATGTGATAAACAGCAATGCCGTGATACGGGCCTTATCTGCGGTGCAGACAGCTTTGCGCTCAGTGGTGACTATTACGATCCTGCGGCCACCCGCAGCACTGACTTTAACCATGCTGCGGCAGGACTGGCCGCCGTCAGTGACGCAGCCGGTGATGTGAAAGACAAAGCCAACATCAACGAAAACAGCGCCATCATTTTCAAAGGCAACATCATGGAATGCAGCGATAAAGCGCTGGGGATCAGCAATTGTTGTCAGGACAGCGGTTGGGGTAACGGCATCGGCTTAACGTCCTGCAGTGAAGAAGAAAAAGCGCTGGGTACCGCCAAAAAAGACAAACTCACCGTATCACTTGGCCAATATTGTGCTGAGAAAGTGCTTGGCGTGTGTATCCGCAAGAAAAAAGCCTATTGCGCTTTTGATAGCAAACTCGCGCGCATCGTGCAGGTTGAGGGCCGCGCGCAATTGGGCAAAAACTTCGGCAGCGCCAAGCATCCTGATTGCAGCGCCTTTTCACCTAACGAACTGCAACGCATTGATATGTCTTCAATGGACTTTTCTGATTTTTATGAAGATATGTACGACGCCATCGAACTGCCCAACACGGATGAAATTCAAAAACGCTTACAACAGTCGGTTGGAGGAACCAAACCATGAGGACGTTGTTAAATGACCGCTTACAACATGCCGCAGCATCTCCTTTTTTTCGGTGGTCAAGCCACGCGCCGTTGGCGTGGTTGTCCACAAAAAAAGGGGATTCGGTGGTCAACAAGCGCAGCGCGTTAGTGCTCCTTATGCTGACAACATTTTGCCACGGCGCAAACGCCACGGATGCACAAGGATGGCGCTGGTATAACGAACCCACTGCCCCCAAGAAGCAAGCACCTAAAAAGGCCGAAACGCCAAGCGTCACCCTCACGCGCACCCAAACACTAACGCCCACCGAGCAGATGGATTGGTTTCACAGCTACTACCAAGACACGCTCAATGACGCCGCGATAAACAGCCAAGACAGCACGAAAGTGGAAAAGGCCATGCTGCTTAATCAGTACGTCAGCAATAAATCGTCCGAATTCGGCATGACATTTAAAAAAGTATTACTCGACAACCCTGAGCTGTCTTACACCAAAGATAGACCGACGGAACAAGCGGCAAGAAGTACGTATTTATCATTAGAGCGCAACAAGAAAATGCGCGCAGTACGCACCCTTGCCGATGCGGGATGGGGCCTGTTCTTTGTCTACAAGGGCAGTGAAGAAATTGATATTGCACTGGCGCCCAGCGTGCAGCAGTTCGCAACGCAACATGGCATTGAGCTACTGGGCGTCACGCTCGATGGTGTAGCACTGCCAGCCATCGTGCAGAACCGCCAAAACGACCAGCACATAAACGTCCCGTTTAGTCCCGCACTCGTGTTAGTTAATCCTGGCACGGGGGAAATGAAACCGCTCGCTTATGGCTTTATCTCTCAAGACGATTTACTTGGCCGCTTCCTGAACGTGGCCACCGATTTCGCCCCTGACTTTTAAACGGAAAATACCCATGAAACGCATCATCACAGTAATGTTAATGACTCTTCTATTCTCTTTAAGCGCTAAGGCGACTCCTATGGGGGGGGCGGCAGTTGCGGCCAATCCGAATGATTACGCGTTAGTGTTTTTCTTTCGCTCTGACTGCCCGTTTTGCCACCAGTTCGCCCCGAAACTGAAACAGCTTGCGGCGCAAACAGGCACCTATACCTATGCCTTTTCGCTCGACAACCAAGGGATAGCAGGTTTTGAAGTGCCTATTCCTTCCACGCCAGACATTGCCGCTACTTTCTTTGAGAACCCGCGCAGCGTGACAGTGCCCGCCACATTTTTGATCAACGTCAATACCCGTAAGTTTGTCCGTTTAACGGTCGGGGATGTGACGTCCTCGCAGCTTCAACAAAGTTACCTTCAATCCCTCAATGACCCACAAGTCATTGCAAGCATGCGCTAGGAGCAACCTTCATGGACACGATGTTAATCATCAATATTTTGCTGGCCTTAGCCATTTATAAATTCGTACTCGTCCCAGTGCATGCATTGTTAAGTGCCGTTTGCTTGCGTGCGCTACGCACACTACACCCGCGCCATAACGGCAACATAAGCGGCAGCATAAGCGGCAATACAGGGGGTAAATCATGAAACGCTTAGCACTGACGCGCACACTACTGGGCGTCACTATTTCATGTTTGCTGACAACACACGCCTATAGTGCGGGGGTTTCTGGTTCACTAAACGATTTTTTCAATGGCCTAGGCTATGGCACTAACGTGACCAATCCGGGCTCATTCAAAGGCCAAAGCGCCAACTACTACAGCGGCGGCAATCTCTTTGTGCGTAGCCCCATTCGCGACGCACAACTGGTGAGTGTGCAAATGCCCAGCATTGCCGCAGGCTGTGGCGGTATTGATATGTTTATGGGGGGATTCAGTCACATTAACTCTGACGCGCTGGTGCAACAAGGTAAGGCTATCATTGCTAACGCCGCGCCGTTTGCCGTCGATTTAGCCCTGCAGACGTGGGCGCCACAAATCAAACAGATTAAGGACACGCTAACGGCCATTGCTGATAAGTATCTCAATCAGTCGATCAATTCTTGCGAGAGTGCCCAAGCGGGCGTGTCGGCGCTGGCGGGGTTTGCAGGTGTTGGCAGTCAAAAATACATTTGTGCCACTATGGGCACGCAAAATAACGCCTTTGCGGATTGGGTATCAGGCCAGCAAGAATGCGGCGCGGGCGGTCAAGCTAACAATCAGCTCGATAACGCCAAGAAAGATCCCGCACTAAAAGACATGGTGCGCAAAAATACCAATATTGTGTGGGCCGCCATTTTAAAAAACACCTTCCTTGCCAGCGATCCGACCTTGGCAGAATTTCTCATGTCGATTTCGGGTACGTATATCTATGACGCGACTGGCAATGCGCGCGGTTATGGCTCACTGCTGACCGACAACAATAACCTGATTAATAGTCTGTTAGAGGGCGGCAAAGCTGAAAGCTATCAATGCACCAATCAAGCCATTGACCAATGCTTAGCACCGACACAACAAACGATCACCATCCAAAGTAATCACGGCCTGCAATACCGCGTAGAAACCTTACTCAGAGGTATCGCCAGCAAGATGCAAAACGACCAGCCACTCACAGATAACGACAAGTCGCTGCTCGAATACACCACACTGCCCATCATGACCTTTTTACGCACCGAATTGGAGGCTGGGCTTGCGCCCCAAACCAATACTTACGCCAAAATCATCAGCGTGCAGTTTATTACCCTCTATCTGCAAAACATGCTGTCGATTGTGAAATCTTCTATCACGGCCACGAACAATGATCCCAAAGACATTGACCGCATCGAGAAAGACATTATCAACGCTAACCGTTTCTTAGCGGGACTGGCAACCAAAGCCCAAGAAGACGCGATATCACAGCACCAGCTCATTATGCAAAACCAGCAAATCAAACAGCAAATAACGGGCGCCATGAGCGCTAAAGCTAAGGCCAACTTGAATTTTGGGGAGCGATAACCATGGCGGTTGAGATATTTACCTACAGCAACGGGGACGTGGCCAAGCAAGTGATGAATGCCATTGCCGTGCTGTTCAAGTCCGATTCATTTGCCAGCATGATAAGCATCTGTGCACTGTTTGCCGTTGTGGCCACCGCGCTGCACTTTTTCATCAAGCGTGACCATAACGCGATTATGAAATGGTGCGCGGTTTACTTTGCCGTGCCATTGCTTGCCATGAACACCACCGCCACAGTGCAAATTACCGATTTAACCAATCCGACGGGTAACTATCGCGTGGACAATGTGCCCGCGATTGTGGCGTTTCCGGCCTCATGGGCATCGCATTATATGTATGCCACCACCCAAACGGTGGAAGATATTTTTCACGTACCCGATGATCAACAATACAGTAAAACGGGCATGATGTTTGGCTCTGAGCTGTACAAGTTATCCAGACAAAGCGAGATAGAAAACACCCAACTTAAAGGCTATTGGCAGCACTACATCAGCAGTTGTATTCGCGGAGATATGCTACTCAATAATAAATACACATGGCGAGATTTAGCCAGTGCGCCGGATATTTGGGACTTTTTAGCCACTCACAACCCTTCGCCGCTACGGGCGATTCAAATGGGTTTTGATGATTACCCCACTTGCAAAGAAGCCCTTCCGCGCCTCAAGCAACTTTTCCAAGCTGACAGCGCAAAAAGCATCAAGTTACTGGGCAGTTGGATTTATGGTGAAAAGGCCACAAGCCAACAAAGCTTTTTGAATACCAGCATCAGCAGTGGTTATCAAAAGTACGCCAATATCAGTCAAAGCGCGTCGCAAATAACCCTGCAAAACATGACGATTAACGCCCTGCGAAATGGTCTCGCAGATGATGCAGCGGTGAGCAACAACACCGCCGCCGCATTCAACTACGCCTATACGCAAAACAAAATGCAAACCACATCGATGTGGGCGGGAATGGCCCTGCAGGCGCGCGAATTTTTGCCCATGCTGCAATCGATTTTGTTTTTGCTGTTTAGCTCTGTCGCCTTTTTAGTAGTGGCGATAGCCATGATCCCCTCGCTCACGTTTCAAGTGCTCGGCAACTATTTCAAAGGCTTTATCTACCTAGGCACATGGCCGGTGATGTTTGCCCTCATTAACTTCATTATGACCACGCGCTTATCCCTTAACGCCACTGAAATCACTAACATTTACGGCGGGATCACGTTAAGCAACGTTGATCCCTTACAAGAAATGCACTCCCGCTATGCCGCTATGACAGGCTTTTTAATGATGAGCGTACCGACATTAATTGTCCCGCTCATTATGAAAGGCGGCGCGTCGGTAATGAGCAGTATGTCGCATCAGTTCGCGGGCATGATGAGCAGCGTTAACGCGCGCACCTCTGCGAGTGCGGCCAGTGGTGATATCAATTTGGGTAACGCTCAGGTGGATAACTACAGCTACAACAACACCAACGGCAATAAAATCGACACCACTGGCGTTGAACGTATTCATGGCAACACCAAGCAAGATGCAACTGGCTATGAGACCACCACCTTTGATGATGGCAGACAAGTCATTAATGGCCAAAATGCTCTAAGCCGTAGCTTGCCAGTGAACATCAGCGGCAGTGACGTAGTAACGAACTCGGCCTCGCAATCGGCCTCAAACGCGATCAGTGCCAGTCAATCCACCGGAGAACAACTCAACCAAACCACAAGCGCAATCCAAAACCAGAGCAATAACTTAAGTCATGGACTGAATAAAACCAGCAGTTATGGCAACAACAGCAGTACCAGCGAGGCTGGCAACCACCGTAAATCCGTTGCGGACCTCAGTAGCCTCGTCGAGTCTTACTCCAAAGAATTTGGCCGCTCTAAAGACGACGCTTGGAATGATGCAATACGGATGAATGCCGATGCCAAAATGGGCATCACTGTCGGCACGCCTGGCAAAGGATTGTTTGGCTCTGGCGCTTCTGCGGAAGTCAGCGCAGGGACGTCAGCGTCTACCGATGAATCAAGCAGCACCCGCCTAAGTGACAGTGAACGCATGAGTCGTCTACAAAGCTATCAAGAGCAGTTTAGTAGCACTATCGATAAGGTGAAGAGCTACAGCTCAGGTGAGCAAAGCAGTAACACGCACGCAAAATCGGACAGTGAAATGCAAAGTTTCGTTGAGAGCATTAACCAATCTGAATCCCTTGCCAAAACCCAACACGCCCAGCTCACCGAAGCCCAAAGTTACACCGACCTCGCCAATAGCGTCAAAAGTGGCTCTATCAGTATTGGCCGCGACTTTAATCAAGATTTTGTTGATTACGTTAAAGATTCCAGAGGTGAACATGGTGATTTCATGGACGTGATCAAGGGCGAATCGCCTCAAATGGAAGGCATTCGTAACCAACTCGCTGCCGAGTTTGCTAACACTCCCGAAGTCAAAGCGATGGTAGAGCAATACAAAAACCATGAATTACCGCAAAGCCGAGATGACATTATGCAGGCTCAGGAGCGCTACGCTGCCGATATTGATATCAATAAACAGCAATCACCACATTATGCCGCTGCGCCGCTCAATGACAGCCTCTACCAAACGGGCGAGTACGAGCGAATTGGCGGGCATGCAGCGCAAGGCAACACGGAAATCATGCAAGACGTCTGGAGTGCAGAGAGTAAACACGTTCCCGCCAATCTGCCCACCATCGATAGAGAGCAAGCGCAAGCCGAAGCCGAAGCGGCACACGCCCTTGTTCAAATACCACAGGATAATCGAAGTGACGATGAAAAAATGGCCGAAACAGTGCGTCAGTCAAGCCCCTTTACAGGACCAAAAATGTGATAATAGCCATGACTTTCAATCACAAAGAGATAACCTCATGAACATCATTAAAACAGGCGCACTGTTGCTGTGCTTATTAAGCTCACTTGCACAAGCTGAAACCTCCCTGTTCGGCCTCACCTTGGGCAAATCCACGAGGCAAGAGACAGAGCAAACCTACACCCTCCAAGACAAAAATACCGCATCGGGATTGCCTGATAGCTGGAATTATTATCGCGTGAGTGGTGAGCAGTTTAATGAGGCGCAGCTTAAGCATGCCACCCTCTATTTTGATAATACCCAAACCTTAGGCCGCATCAATTTTACCTTCCCAAGCTCCTTAGAAAAGTATAAGGCGCTAGAAGAACAACTTAGCCGCCAATACCCACGCATAAAAATGGCCCCCTTCGTATCGGAGCCATTACGCCTTGATAAGGCCGAGTTTCAAAATGACACCACCCATGTACTACTGGAATACAGCTATTACGGCACCTACTTGTCCTTTACAGACCTAAAGTATCGCGCTGCCGCCCAAAAACACATCGCAGAACATGAAGCCCTCGAAGCCAATAAACCGAAAAAGGAACCCTAGACGTGACCTTAAACCCCAAACGTACTAAAGGCAGTAACTACACCCGTGGTGGCCAGATTTTATTTCACAATTTGCGGATGTTTTTGCAGATTAACGCCGTGCTTATCCGCTGGACGTGTTATGGCGTGCTCATCTTAACAGCGCTGCTATGCTATCTCTTCCTTGATAAAGACACCTTAACGGGCGCTTATTATTGGATAAACCAAACGGTTAGCGTGTTTAGACCAGAAAGCCATGTCATGCAAACTGAATGGCAAGGCACTGTCTATACCAGTACGTTAGGGTCTCAATTAGAAAACCCGATACTGATTGCGGCCAACAGCCGCTTTTGGCTATGGGTACAAATTTATTTCCTCATTAGTAGCGTCTTTGGTATCGCTTTCCTCACTGTGGCCATGTGGTATTTCAAGAAAAAAGGGGACGAGCAAACCGAGGAACACTTTATTCGGGGGATGCAAAAAGCCACGCCGAAGGAATTAGCAAAACAGCTTAAAAAGGACAAGCGCCAATCTGATTTCAAGCTCGATGGCATCGGTATTTTCAAAGAACGCTTTGAAGTTCAACACTTGTTACTCGATGGCACCACGGGCGCGGGAAAGTCCGTGGCGCTGCGTAAGTTTTTAACGTGGATACGTGAAAGGGGCGACAAAGCCATTATCTATGACAAAGGCTGTACCTTTGTCAGTAAATTTTATAATCCAACAACCGACACCATACTAAACCCATTTGATGAGCGCTGTGTTTACTGGGATGTGTGGTGTGATGCGCATGAACCCTCAGATTTTGAGAATATGGCGAGCGCGCTCATTCCCCAGCATGGTGAGGGAGATCCATTTTGGGTGCAATCTGCACGCACCATTTTTTCATCTACTGCATTTAAGATGCTAGAAGAGCCTCAACAGAACCAAATCACTGAGCGATTACTTGAACTCATGCTCACCAGCGAGCTTGAATCGTTAAGTGAGTATCTTAAAGGGACCGAATCGGCCTCACTGGTATCAGATAAAATCCAAAAAACGGCGATATCCATTAAATCTGTCCTCGCGGCCTATATCAAATCATTACGATTCCTTGCCGGACTGGATGAAAAGGACGAACAGGGAAAACTCCTTCGCCGCAAATTTTCAATTCGTGAGTGGGTGAGAAACGATGCAGAAAGAGGCTTTCTATTTCTGTCCAGTAACGCACAGCAACATGCCTCACTGCGCCCCTTGATCTCAATGTGGCTATCCATTGCCTCGACCGCCATTTTAGAACAAGACGAAGATCCGGACCGCAGAATTTGGGTGTTGATGGATGAAGCACCAAGCTTGCACAAGTTACCTGAACTTGCCGAAACAATCGCAGAAGTGCGCAAGTTCGGCGGCTGTTATGTCATAGGTATTCAGTCTTTTGCGCAGCTTAAAAAAGTCTATGGCGAAAATGCGGCACTTGAAATGTTCGACTTGCTCAACACTCGCTTATTTTTCCGTTCACCCTCTAACGAAATGGCCAAAATCTCGTCTCACGATTTAGGTGAGCAAGAAGTCGATGTTTCTAAAGAGCAATACAGCTACGGCGCTAATGAAATCAGGGATGGCGTATCACTGGGCCATCAAACCATTACCCGCCCTGTGGTCACGCCCTCTGAAATCATGCAGCTTGAAGATTTACAATTCTGGCTACGCACGCCTGGCAATTATCCTGTGGTGAGAGTGGATTTAGTCTTTAACCAAATGCGCTCACTGTGCGCCCCGTTTATTAAGCGGGATTACACACCATCTGAGAAAGTGAAGAAATTAGAGATAAGCCTTAACTATCACCAATTCAGCGCGGCACAACATCTCGATAAGGCAGATAAAACCAAGCTCCAAAGCATTCATGACACCATGTATGAAGGGGATGAAAACAATGATGAACGCAGCGCGGAAGCGCAGCGCATGACCAAACTTGCTGAAAAAACCGATGCGGTTGCCCAAAGCCTCATCGATGCAAAAAAGGCCAAACCGACTGAGTTAGCGCTCAAGGATGCAGAGAAGAAAAAAGCCGTTGAAAAACAAAAGGCCGCAGACCAGCACATTGAGGATGCACAGCGACTTGAAGAGCAACAAATAGCCTCAGTACACGAAGAAATATCGCTCGACTAAAGGAGCTAAAACGATGACCTCATTCAACGCCACGACACGAGTGCCCGAATTGTCGGCGAAAAAGCCCTCACGTAAAGCCTCTAAAAATGACCATGAACGGATGAACGTCATGCGTCGAATTGAAGCCATCGCGGAACTCAAAGCGCTGGGCTTCACGTCTGACGAAATCAAAGCCCAACTCGACTCAGAATAAACCTACCGGATTAGTTCACCTCGCGCCCCGCGCGAGGTCCCTCTAAAGGAATATCAATATGCTTTCCATCAGTCCCATTGCGTCGAGCGCTGGCGGCGCGGCCAGCTACTACCTCAGTGAAGAAAAGAACCTCAATTTGCCTGACGTGTCGTTAGAAAAAGCAGCGGATGCCAAAGAAGGGGAAACCAACTATTACTTGAAAGAGCAGAGCGCCGAGCCCAATACCCAATGGTTTGGCAAACTGGCAGAGCAAGAGGGAATGCTAGGCAAGCCCGTTGAAGAACATCAACTCAAAGAGGTGTTAGCCGGTAGCCTAAACGACCAAACGCTTAAAACCCAAAATAGCAACGCCCGCAACGGTTTTGACTTTACCTTTTCAGCGCCTAAATCGGTTAGCTTACTTGCGCTCGTTGGTGGCGATAAACGCTTAATGACAGCGCACGATGACGCGGTAAAATTCGCGTTATCGCATATTGAGAAAGATGCGGCGCAGGCCAGACAAACAGACCCGGGGACAAAAGAAACGTCTTTTGAAAATACCGGTAATTTACTCTTTGCCATGGTGCGCCACAAAACCAGTCGTGAAGAAGATCCGCAACTGCACACCCACTCACTCACCGCCAACATGACCAAGGACAGCGAGGGCACATTGCGCGCTCTGGCCAGTAGCTTTAAACAAAAAGGTGGCATCATCAATGGCACGGGTGAGCGGGTTTATAACCATCAAAAATACTATACCTCGCTCTACCAAAGCGCCTTAGCCCGCAGTGTTGAACAAGCGGGTTATCAAACTCGTTCACTGGGTAATAATTTGTTTGAAGTGGAAGGTGTACCGCAGTCCTTACTCGATACATTTTCAACCCGTAGCCAGCAAATCAACGAACAAACCCAAACCTTAGGTTTAGACTCACAAGCCGCGCGGGACGTGGCCGCAAAGGATACCCGCAAGAGCAAAGCCTATACCAGCGAAGCCACCTTGTTTGAGCAATGGAAAAACAAAGCCAATGACAGCGGTTTTAACCTGACAAGCTTCGTGACGGACAGCATGTCGCGCCAATCCTCACTCAATACATTAACGCTAAAACCCGCCGCTATCGATGCGGTAAGTCGCGCGATTGAGCACGCCAGTAACACCCAAAACCGTTTTAATTACGCGAAATTAGTGGAATCAGCCACGCTTGAATTTACGCAGGGCCAAAAGCTCGACGCGCTTGATATTAAGCTGGCACTGGATAAGCACATCGAAGATGGCGCGCTCATTCCACTTGATAAAGAGTCTGCGACCTTTACAAGCGCCGCACACATCAAAGCCGAAACCAACCTGCTAGAGAGCATCAAACCCAAAACGGCCAACATGCGCCAAGTGGTCGATACCAACACGCTTCAAGGCAAAGGCTTAAATGCGGACAACCAAAAGAAAGTCTCTGAACTGTTCGCCAGTACCAAACAAGTTAACCTAGTGAACGTCTTTGGTAGCAGTGAACAGCTCGCGACCGCCCTATTAAATGTCGGTGAGGCCAACGGTAAACGTATTCACATCATTACCCCTGACATGAAAAGCAAACTGCACACCAGTGAACGGGTACAACGGGATTCATCGACTATTGGCAAGTGGATAATGAACCACTTCAAACCTGACCACACCCACACATTCAGCAGCTTTACTCAAACGGCCAACAACACTAACCGCGATATTTTAGTGGTTGAGAACGCCAATAAACTCGGCCTTAACGAGGTCAATGCCCTGCTCGCGCAAGCCAAAGCGGGTAACAGTAAAGTGATATTGCTCAATCACGCCAATGCCAAGCAAGGCATGAAAGCCGGTAACGCTATCGAGGTACTTAAAAAAGGTAATGTAAATGAGAGCAACTGGGTCGCCACCAAACAAAGCAACACGGCCATGCGGCTACATGAAAGCAAAGACAGTGACAGGGTTAACCTGATTGCAAAAACTTACGCGCAACTGCCCGAGAAGCAACACACCCAAGTCATTGCGGGCACCCATAAAGATGTGAAGCAGCTTAACAGCGCCATTCGCGCAGAACTGCAAAATCAAGGTGATGTATCGCGCCTTGGGCTCAACATCCCTACCCTTAATCCCGTGTTCTTATCCGCGCAGCAACGGGAAGTCGTCGGCCAGTACACCAAGGGCATGGTACTCACCCAATGGCAAAAAGTCGGCGGCCGCAATCAACAACAGCAATTGACGGTGGACAGCGTAAACCGCGATAACAACACCCTTACGCTGATAGACAAAAACGGTAAAGCGTCCGAGATTAACCCCAGCAGTAAAGCCTTTAAAGCCGCAGAGTACGTGATCGCGAAACCGGACAATTTACATATCGCCAACGGCGACAAACTCATCATGGCCACAAACCATCAAGACAGTGGTTTGAGCAAACAAATTTATACAATCAACGCCCTATCCAAAGAATGGGTCACGCTCAAAGACGAAAGCGGCAAACAGCACAGCGTTAAAGCCAGTGCATTGCACCATGCGCCGCTCAATCATGGTTACGCCACGACGCCAAGCAATGCCAGCCCTAATGCAAGTCACCACATCGTCAACATTAAAGCCTATAGCGCCTCAAAAGAGTGGTTACATGACACGCTGACACAAGGCATCAAACACATCGATATATTCACCGACAAGGCACAACAATTTGATGACCGATTAGAAAAAAGTGAGGTGAAACCATCCAGTATTTCGCGCATCATGCAAGCCGCTGACATGCCAGAAAAGTTCGTGAATAGCCAAACCACAGCCCTGCTCACCCAAGATGTGACCGCAGCACTGAATGCCATTGGCGCCCAGCATCAAGACAAAGGGCTTATTCACAATGCCGTAGATTTTGCCATCCAGCACATTAGCGAGAAAGAAGCCGGTTACTCACAAAAAGAGCTGATTGTTAATGCGATCAAGTACGCCTTTGAGGAAAAAGGCACCAGCATTACCCAACATGAAATCATCAACACCCTGCAACACATGGCCACGAACAGCACGGATAAAGGTGCGCCCTCACTCCTGAGCGCCGAATACCACGACGGCACCCGCTGGACAACCCAAGCCGCCATCGATACCGAAGTGCGTATTTTAGACAGACTACAAGCGGGCAAAGATCAACTTGCGCCCCTTACCACCGCTCAACACGCCGCGCAGGTACTCAGTCAAAATCAAAACCTGACCGATGGCCAAAAAGACGCGACCTTGCTTATCACCACCACCAAAGACCGATTTGTAGGTGTTCAAGGGTTAGCGGGTACGGGTAAATCGACCATGCTTGAAACGGGTATCGATCTTGTTAAACAAAGCGAATCCCTTCTCAACACGCAACCCAATAAGACACCGACACAATTCATAGGTCTAGCGCCGACACACGCCGCCGTTAACGAACTCAAAGACAAGAACGTCGAAAGCCAAACGGTGCAATCACTCCTAAGCAACTTTTTAAGCCAAGATGCGAAACCGGACCAATACGCCAACACCGTGTTCTTGCTCGATGAATCCTCGATGACCAGTAACGCCCAAATGGATAAATTTACCCATTTGATTGAGACAACAGGCGCGCGCGCCGTGTTCTTGGGTGACACTAAACAGTTAACGTCCCAAGAAGCGGGTAAACCTTTTGAACTCGCGTTAAACAAAGGCGCAATCAATAGCGTCACCATGAAAGACATTGTGCGCCAACAGAACAGCACGCTACTGAGTGCAGTACACAATATTGTCGATCGCCAAGGCGAAAGCGCTATTGATAAAATTCAGCAACAATTACCCTTTGACCAATACACCGCGCCCACCGCGAACGACGCGGTAACGCCCGAAAAGCAGGCGACCGCTAACATCAATCAAAGCTTGAATATCATTTCAACTTTGCAGTCGATAACCGATAACCCGAAGAAAAACCAGCAACTGGCGACCGAAGCCCTGCCCGCCACGGTGGCACTGGAATACTTGGCCAGAACACCTAAAGCACGTGAAAATACCCTTATCATTGCGTACACCAACAAGGAACGCGACGACATTACCCACGAAATCCGCCAAGGGTTACAGCAACAAAAAAGCCTCAGTACCGAGCAATTCACCGTACCGAGATTACGCGGAGTTCATGCCAGTAAAGCGGAATTGGCGACCATGTTGCCCTATCAGCAGGGGTTAATCCTGACGACCAGTAAAGACAGTTATTTTGAAATTATGAAGGTCGATAAGCTCAATAACATGCTCACCCTCGCGGATATGAAAACCGGCGAGGAAAAGCATTTCTTCCCCAAAAATCATGGCCACAAATTCACGAACCTTTGGGCCAAGAGTGAGCAACCTCTCGCAGAAGGCGACAGTATCATGCTCCGCAAAAGCGATATTGACCGTGAAATGCAGGGCAACAAAACCTATACCGTTAGCCGCATTGACGATAAACAAATGCAGCTCAAATCCACGGATAACCACACATTAACGCTCTCAACCAAAGAGTTGAAAGATGCTCATTGGGATTACGCATACACCCGCACCGCCGATATGGCGCAAGGGGCAACCTATGAGAATGTCATTACCGCGATTAAGGGCCAAGGTGCATTAACTAACGTAAGGCGCGCGTATATCGATATCACCCGTGCCAGTAAGCACGTAAAAATCATCACCGATAACCCGCAAAAAATGATGCTCTCATGGGTCAATAACGATCCCAATAAAGTCTCTGCACTTGAGACAAGAGATAAGTATTACCCTGAACATACCCCGCTATTTAATGACAAACCCTTGCCGCAGGAAAACCCAAAGTACCTCGATGTGAATGGATATGTGGATCTAAAACGGATGGCCACTGAGCTAAATGCCAAGCTTCCGGCCTACAGTGAATCGCTGGCAACGCAGCTTTTAGGTGAGCCGAACCGCGATAAATCAGACAAAGATAACCTGACATTTGGCAAAGAGGGGAGCCTAACATTGACCACAACGGGCCAATATCGTGGCTATTTTAAAGACTGGAAAACCGGCGATAAAGGCACCTTAATTAACCTGATTATGGTCGCTGAAAAATGCAGTTATAAAGATACACTTTATAAAGCCGATAAAATGATGAACGAACCCGATAAATATAATCTGGTAAAAAACCCACAGCATGATGAATTAACACATGCCATTCCAGTTAAGCAAAGCCAATTAGAAGCGCGCGCGAAGCAATACTTTAACGAAGCTACACCTATAGAAAACTCACTCGCACAGACGTATTTAAACAAGCAAGGCATCGAGGTTAAGCAGCATGAAAACTTACGTTTTCACGATGCCGTTTATTCGTCAGAAAAACGTGGAACCTTCCCCGCATTAATCGCGAACATCACCAATGATAAGAATGAGACTAAGGCAGTAGAAATTACTTACCTTGATAAATCCAGCGGTGACATTGCAGCGCTAAAAATAAACAAGCGCATACTCGGCTCTAAATCGGGGAACAGCACGACGATCAACAAAGGCAATAATTCAGACTATAGCATTGTCGCTGTCGGTGTAGAGAACGCGCTTAAGATAAATGCTGATAATAAAAACGGGGCTGACGTTATTGCGCTAAACAATAATAATGACACTAAAACATTCAATACAAATGAATTGCGCGAAAACGTGATAGTGGTACTTGATACTAATAATCCACAAGACACTGCAAAACTGGCTAATGACCTTACCGAAAAATTCAGCAAGGAAAATATACATGCGGTAATTATTGAACCCAGCCTGATACCTGACGGCTTAAACAAAGTCGAAACGACAAAGCAATTAGTCAACGAAGCGATCTATAACATCACGACAAAAGACAACACCCTATCTAAAGCCATTCAATCATTGAGTCATGATATTGCAGGCACAAAAAATATCACGATGAAAGATGACAGCACTAACGTAACGACGAATAAAATAAAACACGATGAACACTATCAACATTTAGCAATGGATAGCCACCGTTCAACGACGAAAGAATACTCCCCCAACATCGACAACCCTAAATTGGATATTGGGGAAAAGACCATGTAATGAATATATAAAGAGGACACTTAGTCCTCTTTATTTTCGCCCGCTAAAATCTGCTCAACTTTTTCCTCTGCCTTTCTCATTGTGTCCTTATGCTTAATACCTGCATTCTGTATATCAACAGGTGCCGCATTGTATGTCTGGTAATAGACCAGACTGCTAGTGTGTTGCGCCTTAACTGTATAGGTCAGAATCACCTCTAACAGTTCGCGAGTAGATAACCCCTCGGCATCATCTTTATGCTCAAGAATACGCAGAGCAAACAAGATCAAATCTCGCGCGGCAGCAGCATCTTTTTCCAAACCCTTCTCTTCTCGATAAGCAACAATCTTGGCATAGAGATCTGCATCGCAGGGGACTTGCACAACTTTACTTCTGGCCATAGTGACATTATCCAATGTATTAAAAGTGTATTAACAACGTATAGGTTTGCATTATAACTGTATTAACCAGTGTATTAAAGTTTAATACACTCACAAATTGAGTTAATGAGTAATTCCTTTATAAACATCACTTTAATACTAAATAATATACGCGGTATTAATACTGTATTAATCCGCCTGAAACCATTGGCACAAGGGCTTTTAATACGATTGTATTATTTTATTAATACACCTTTAATACGATTTAGTGTAAAAACGAAATGAATTTTCAAAAAAAAATATTTGAATCATATTGATATTTAAATGCCTAATTTCAATAACTTACACCACAAACAACCATAAGAATTGATTTATCAATTCTTGCGTGGGGTGTGGTCTTATTCTCAAGGTTCCAACTTCACTATTTCGCCAGGATTTTGCACTTTTCATTTTTTGGGGATTTTTTAGGGATTTTCGATTTTTGCTAGGCGGCTGCCGTATGAAGCGGCAACTTCCTCGGGGGAATTTCAGACCAAAAAAAACGCACTCAATGAGTGCGTTTTCTGCAAGCGTGGCGGCTTAATATTCGCTTGGCAATAATGCGGTGGTTCGTGCTCTGTCTGCCTCGGTGATGATCCATATTTCTACACCTTCAAACTGATAAGCTGAAAGGATACGACCGCCCTTAATTAACATCTCATTATTAAGCAGGTAATCTTCATCCTCTAAATCGCCCCAATCTCCGATCGCGTGACGATAGAACAAAGACGCTAACGCTAAACCATTACCATGGCCGTTATTGACCAATTCATTTATCCCTTTAGATGTATATAATGCACCAAGCCACTTCAATTTATCTTCTATTGTTTTATCCGACATATCTATTCCTATCTAATAAAAGGCTTAGTAAAAACTAAGCCTATAAAATCAAGCGGCCTTTAACTGTTCGCATGTGACTTGCATTAAATACTGATGAGCCTTAGACGCGGCACTGGCGGCTTTAAAAATATAGCGCTTATCATTCTTTAACTGCGTTAACCAACTTGCGATATAAGACTCATGCTGAACGTCACCGCTAATATTTAACTCGGCCATTAAAAAACTTGCGCCTAATTCAGCGATCAATTCTTCAAAGGCGTAATCATCCGAACCAAATCGAGATACCTTTATTCTGTCTAATCGGCTTTTTGCGCCTGTCCAATGCGTTAACTCATGTAATGCCGTACAATAAAAATCAAGGCTATTTGAAAAACGTTCGCGAGTGGGTAAAACGATGTTATCGGTAGAGGGTCTAAAAAATGCTTTATCTCCTTGCTCTACAATATTCGCACCTGTTTTATTAATGAAGCTTTCAACATGATCAATTGCATCAAATGAGTTGTTTACGTTTAAACCTTTCACTTCCTCAACATTTAACCCGTCGATTTGCTCAACGTTAAAGACAGTGAAACTTTTAAGCATGGGAATTACTTCTTTTTCACCTTGTTCATTTTCTTTTTCCCAACTCTTATAAAAAATAATTGAGGTGCCCTTCTCGCCTTTGCGAACTTGACCGCCTAAATTATTCGCTTGGTTATAGGTTAAAAATTGATTTGATGAAAATCCCGCATCAAATGCCGCCGCCCATAACAACAAAACATTAATACCGCTATAGGCTTTTTTAGTATCGAAATTAATCGGCAAACCTGCACCGATTGAATTTCTCTGCCACGGACACACCCAAGGCTTTACACCTTTATCTAATGCCGCAATGATTTGATCAGTGACGACCTGATACATATCTACTTTTTTAAATGCTTTTGCACTTTTACTTTTTGTTTTGCATTTTGAGATATCGTCTTTGGAGAGCCTGCTTGTCGCTTGTAAGCTGGCTTGCTCGCTGAAAGGCTTAGTGTGGCTTGCTGGGGTAGTGATTGAGTGTGTCATGGCTGCTTGCTCCGTTTGGGGTCTATCATCTTCGTTTTCGCCTGACGTCCTGCTCGCTCGCCATCGTTCTGATTGACAAGGGCGCGCAGCGGCGAAGCGAACCCTTGGCAAGCGGGTTGTGGTGAGCGACAGATTAAGACGGAAGCGTAAACGAAAGGGATAGAACCAGGAGCGGCCATGATGCCGAATGAAACGACCAGCTTAGCCACACTTGCCGCGCAGTGAGTAGGACTGTGCTTGGCGGTTTGGCGGTTGCGTTAGGGATTGGCAAGCAGGAACGTAGAGCCACGGCAAGCTTGCTTGCCATCAGTGGATCACGTTATCGCGGGGAGCGAAGCGAAAAGCCCGACCGAAGGGAACGCCCAAGTTCATCAGTGGTATTTAGATGACATAGCGCGACAGCAGCCAATAGACACTCAGAGTAAATAGATTGACCGCCGAGGCACGTTTCAAAGCACACCAAGGGGTATTGTCAGATAAACGGAAAAGGGCGGCGAAGCCGCCGCTTGTTTCGCGTTTGCGGGGAGCTAACAGGGGTAATGTTCAGTTTAAGTAGATCACATGGCTCAGGCTGATATCCATTGCTCGACAACGATTTGCAGCCTACAAACCCACGCTTTTTTGAACTGCCCTTTTGATAAACTCATTCGTGCTAGTCGATGCCTGAAATGCCGCGATAGACGCAGCCAAATGCAAGTCATGGCCTAATCTGACATTAAGCGATCCCTTGCAAGGCTTCTCTGGTTGAATGTCCTGTTGAGCACAGTCAGCAAGATAAGCGTTAATCGCCTCTTGAAAGGCTTGCTCTAACCCTTTGGCTGTTTCGGCCTCATAGTTGATCAACGGTGAAATGAATAGCACCTGCCCAAACAGAATATTATCCTCTGGGCTGATTTCTACAGAGCCGTGATAACCCTTATATGTCATTGTATTTTGCATCATAGTTTCCCCCATTCGGTTAATTTGTCTCTCACTTGGCGCAATGCGTAAGCCTTTAATTCATTTTTAGGATGCGGTTTATGCAGGTTGATTAACTCCTTCGGAATGCCATTATCAAACTTAACCCTCGAACCATCACCCTCTACTTGTTGATAACCGAGCACTTTTAACGCACCCGCTAATTCATTCCAAGTCAGTGTTTTGGACGATTTGAGCTTTGCTAATAATTTATCCGTTTTCGTCATAATGCCCCCTGCGATATAGGGGATCATTATACCAAATCAACCGCAAAAAGTGCAACTATATATAGTTGCAATAGAGTATTTTCGAGACTTAACCTATCGAATGGTTTGAACTTAAGACGAAAAAAATGAAGTGGGTCATGATGTGAATTAACGAGAAAGGGGAACGCATGTTCCCCTGTAAGACGTTCAGGCTGTTTACACAAACTGCCCTTGTAGATCCTTAATTCTCACTATCGGATAGCGATTAGCACTCTCTAAGCATTTAGCGCGAGCCCTTTCGATATTGATCGCTGAATCAATAAAATAGCATTGTTTTTGGGCAATATCGTTTTCAGAGTCATAGCCAACAATAAAAAAGCGGGGGGAATATTTAACCTCATCCACGGTATAACGGATCGCCTGACCTGTCGCGGATTCGTGATGGCCAATGTACCCTATCCCGTTAGCATTCAAATCAGCCATGTGGCTACTAACAACTGATGTTGCATAGTCCGCAGGCCAACCCGTTGCAGGGGTGCGACCATATAAACGTTCATGTTTATATTGCCCTTGTAAATAGGTGTTCATTTCTTCAAACGTCACTGAGGGTTTGCACATATCATATCGCCCCCGTATTAGCGGCCAACTCAATGCTGCCCCCTTCCATCACAAACCACAGAGCATGATGTGTATAGCAATCGCTTATCTCCCCGTCAGCCTCCACCGACACATAAACCGTTGATGTGATCCCCGAGGGTAAAGACCACATGATTGAAACGTGCTTATTTCGATAGTTCTGACTTAACGCCCTCGTTAGTTCATCAAGTGAGAGGCATTGCGTATCGTTGCCAAAATGCTTAATCACGACAGGAAAACGAACCGAAACCCGTTTTTTGTCAGTGCTAAACACATTAAAACGCACGCGATAATCAATACTTGCGCCATTGCGTCGAGGTTGATCGATTGATACGACATTTTGAGCCACTTTTGCCGCGACTAAGTACCGCTCGACCGCTTCAAACAATAACCCTTGTGAATAGGGATACCATGCTTCATTAGCCACGCCCTCAAGTCCGAGGCCGCAAAAGTGAAAGAAATTCATTTCAGTTAAAACAATGATCGTCAACTCGCCCCTTTTTTGCTGTTGAATATCGTCTTTGGAGAGCCTGCTTGTCGCTTGTAAGCTGGCTTGCTCGCTGAAAGGCTTAGTGTGGCTTGCTGGGGTAGTGATTGAGTGTGTCATGGGCTGCTTGCTCCGTTTGGGGTCTATCATCTTCGTTTTCGCCTGACGTCCTGCTCGCTCGCCACAACCCGCTTGACAAGGGCGCGCAGCGGCGAAGCGAACCCTTGGCAAGCGGGTTGTGGTGAGCGACAGATAAGACGGAAGCGTAAACGAAAGGGGTAGAACCAGGAGCGGCCATGATGCCGAATGAAACGACCAGCTTAGCCACACTTGCCGCGCAGTGAGTAGGACTGTGCTTGGCGGTTTTGCTGTTTGCTTTGATGTTGCGTTAGGGATTGGCAAGCAGGAACGTAGAGCCACGGCAAGCTTGCTTGCCATCAGTGGATCACGTTATCGCGGGGAGCAAAGCGAAAAGCCCGACCGAAGGGAACGCCCAAGGCCATCAGTGGTATTTAGATGACATAGCGCCGCAGCAGCCAATAGACACTCAGAGTAAATAGATTGACCGCCGAGGCACGTTTCAAAGCACACCAAGGGGTATTGTCAGATAAACGGAAAAGGGCGGCGCAGCCGCCGCTTGTTTCGCGTTTTGCGGGGAACTAACAGGGGATACTAGAGCGACTATCGGCGGCCAATGAAAACGAGCCTGAATGCGGCTGCGCCGAAATAAAGGGCAGAAATGGCAATGAACAGCCAACAAATCACCAATAGTAAATTATTCAATAAAGCCATCAACATGTCGCTCGCTTATTTTATCAATTCAAATACTTTGCGGTTAGCAGCGGTTTTGGTGTTATCAGTCAACGGCCATATTTCCCATGGTGAATCGACGCCTGTTCGACTCCTTAAAAAGTCATCTCCAGATCGATATTGAAACTCTTCGTAATCAATACACCACTCAAACACTTCGCCCTGTTTGACGGACTTAAGATCACTTATCTTCACAATCTCTATCGCACGTTGAGACATGGCTAAATTTCCTTGTCGTTATCCATTTCTTCATCTTCCCACTCGATGAGGCGGCATTTTTGAAACTCTGGATGCTCTTTAAGCTGCTCGTGAACATCAGCGGGAATATGAAAATTCAACTCCCCCGCTTCAATCGAATATTTCAAACACGCTAAGCCCTCATGCTCAAGCCCTGACTCATCAATCACGCGCTGCACTTGGTTTGCTTGGCATCGATACCGCGCACCCGCGACAACGACATTCACCGCGCCAGAGGGCATAAAAATCATCGTCACTGGATAGTGATGGCCACCAAACAGATTGACAAAGGAAAAACTGGCCCGATTGGGTTGGCGCGTACAACTCACGATATTGTTGATTGGCATGATAACGCCCTCACTGTGTTGCACTGGAATAATGTGGATCGGTTCATCGGCTTGTACGGCTTGCTCATAGGCCGCGACAACCTCGGGATTGTCCATAAGCTGCGCTTTCACCTCTGAAAATGGAATACCGGTTACTTTGCCCATATCAATCTCCCACTTTTGAACACGATCTTACTGAGTCTGCGCTGTTCATTAACTTATCAGCCGCCTTGGCTAAGAAGTCCGAACGGTCTTTGAACTCGCGATGAAACGCCACAAAGCTATCGATACGTACAATCTGCGATTCTGACAATGTGATATTGAGGCGTTTTTGTTTGGCTTTGAGCGCCTCTAGCGGCACCTCTAAGGCCAGCCATTGGTCGAACTTGGGATGCAATGCCTGATAGTCGCGATAACCTTCATTCAAGCTATCGACTAAATGACCATCGTTGATCACTTCCTCGGCCATTAATAAAATGGCTTCTTTAGCCTTAAACAAGATTTCTTCTTGGCTATCCGCCGCCGAAAAACAGCCATAGCCTAATTTTTCAAACACGGGGATAACGATACCAAACGCCTGCATTTCATCAGCAGGGCTTTCGATCCCGACCATAAATAGCATTGTAAAACCTCTGCGTTAACCGTTGAACCATTATACACACGCATACACACAACACAATTTATTTAGTTAATTCTTGCTCAGATTCACCCTGAATTAACAGGGTAAATCTGCATCAGTATGCGGTTTAAAATCCAGCGGGCATCAAGGCATCAAAGTAGGCTTTTTGTGCATCATCTAGCCCTTTTCGCTCCCCGTTCACTAAGCTATCAACCTGATTTGCTAAGTCCTTTTTCTTGAGTGCGGCGGCTTGTAATGCCCACTGCTCCCCCATGACAGGCTGAGCCATATCAATTAAACAAGACAAGCTCACGCGCTTAAAGAAGGTTTCCGCAGTAGGTCGCCAGTAGTTAGACCATTTCACATCGAGAGTCGAAATAACGGCCTCAGCGGCACAATGGCTATTATCAATTGACGCCTCGAACATGGAAGCCGTGGCGTAAGCCACCTGCTTTTCTTTCTCTTTTACATCGAGGGCGCAAAAAGCGCTAAAGCGTTCAGCGACCGTTGGCAGACCAACCCACGCTAAATTAAGACTGGCTCTAACCCCTTCAATCAACTGCACCGCTTTGTTATCTGTAAGCGATCCCGTTTTAGGATGACAAGTGGTGTCGTTAACGCTGATATGCAGTGGACGACTGCCATAATGTGAATCAGTGAACGCGCTTACACAGACAGAGAAATGCAACGTATCAAGCGCCACCGTTGGCGCACTCATTAACGCATGTTTCGTGATAATCAAACGCTGCGCCCGTAAGTCGTCATTAAGCGCAGCGGAATAACCGCTAGTATCCTTATCTTCAATTTTTTTCACGTCACCCACGTTCACGTTGAGTGGGTCTGATTGCACACTGGCTTGTAATTGTGCCAGCGCCTTTTTGTCGTCTTTATGCACTAACCCAATATAGATACTGACAGGCTCACCAAAACTTTTTAACACGAGCATACACCCCGCTAGCGCCATTTCAGCGGGATCATACTCACCCTCTTTTAAATCTAAAAGCCCAAACCCTGCAAGTTCATCATACTCAGAAACTAACTTTATCTGTGTCCACTTCCAGCCACACGCGATTAACTTTGCTGCTTCGATTTCCAATTTTGCGGTCGCTAATGATTCGAGCAACGCTTTATCATCAAGATAGACTTCATCACTGAACAAGTCTGAGGTCACAACCCCGCCCGCTTTTTCGTATTCTTCTTGGCCAACAAACTGAGCCAAATAGTGATCAGCATTCACAGCGGCGTCTTTAAGCATATTGCGGAATTGGTTTTCGTTGTAACGTCTATCGCCTGCCAGCTCCCACACTTCGACTTGTTTTTCGACACTGGCAATCGTGAATATCATCACGACATCAAGCGACACGTTCCCCGCTTTGTACGCATCGAGCACAACAGGGGCGACCATGCTTAACTTCATGCGCTGCTGCACGAATTTCGCTGTTACGCCAAACCGCGCCGCAACATCAGCAATGCTCGCGCCCTGATTCACCATGTCAGCAAAAGCGTGAAATTCATCGACTGGGTGCATCTTTGCGCGTGTGAAGTTTTCAGTCATTGATAGCTCGGTGGCATAGTTGACCACTTCTTCGGCTGTCAGCAACTTAACAGGCACAAGCGTTTTCGGTTTCAGCTTATTATTTTTGACGGCTTTAATGAGCTGTCTCAGTCTACGGCCACCGCCCAAAACTGGGTATAAGCCTTGCGCGTTCATGGGCTCGACGATCAGATTTTGTAAAATGCCATGCGCCAAAATGGAGGCATACAACTGTTCATCGTCAGCCTTGGACGCATTTTCTTTACGCACGTTCTTCTCAGACAACACCAACTGGTTAATCTGCAATTGCAGTAACACTGGCTTTGCTGTTGAAGCCAATGCCACCACAGCGTTAGCCGCTGTTGCCGATTTTTGAGCAATATCGGGCTTGTGAGAGCCTGCTTGAGTTTTTGGGCTGGCAGGTAAAGTGATGGCTTTAGTGTGAGTTGCTTGCGCTTGAATTGAGTTTGTCATTGCTTGTTTTCCTGTCGTTTAAATATCGTTCTCGTCTTCGCCTAACTTCCTGACTCATTTCACGTTCTGACAGACAAGGGCGCGCAGCGGCGAAGCCTCCCTTGGCGGGCAGGTTGTGAAATGAGACAGATAAGAAGTGACAGCGCAGACGTGAACGGTATTGATAGGGAAACAATGACAAGCGATAGAGAAGCGCACGCTTACTCACACTTTAGCCGGCAATGAACCGGACAGTGCTTGTGACTTTGATGTTTGCTTTGGTTTGGGCTTGGTTGTTGCGTTAGGGATTGGCAAGCAGGAACGTAGAGCCACGGCAAGCTTGCTTGCCATTAGTGGATCACGTTATCGCGGGGAGCGAAGCGAAAAGCCCGACCGAAGGGAACGCCCAGTTTAAGACCAATCTCCGGTGAGCTGTTTTACTTCGGTTTCGCGAAGACAAAACGCCGTATTAATCGACGTTAGATTATCAAACTTCTCACGTTGAGTGAGCGCAGGATCTTGCTCAATTTTTCGTTCAGCGCCGGTCACTTGGATTAATAGCGTATCGAGATTTTTACTGGCTTTAAATTTACGAAACCAATGTAAATCTAACTCTGTCAGGGTGTTTCTATTAATATAATTCATAGCTTCTCGTATATTTACCAAATATTGGCTTGCTGATAGCGGCTTTTGACGATCTCATTATCATTGAGCTGAATGGCGGCAATTTGTTTAGCCCGCTGACACTCTTGGACATTCACCGGATATTGCTTATCCCACGCACTCATAAGCTGGCGCTGTGACTTACTCATAGAATATTTAGGATAACTTTGGTCCATATACAGATAGGACCGAGCAATGCGCCCTCTAGCGGCTTCGGGAGGCTGAGCTTTGCTGCCATCAATGCGCATATCACAGGCACCAAAATCAGATTTAGCCGACGGTAACAGGGCAAAATTGTAATTACTGCGCAGCGCGTTCACAGCGCCGATAGCCGGAAACAGATTGTGCATATCCGCTTGCATGTATCGATACTCAATATTCATCTTCTCGGCACACTTGCGGCCCTTGAACGACTTACCTTTGCTATCGACACATTGCCCATGGCCATCACGCCACTCAGTAAATGCTTTGCCAAAATTTTCGGCGGGAACAATGTGTTCCCATTCGATTTTTTTAGCGCGCGCTAAATGCGTTTTAGTAGTAAATCCTGGCGGAGAGATTACCTGCCCTTTTGCGTCAAATGCAGCACCGCAATAGAGGGTTTCACGATGATCTTGATAGACCGATAACAGCTGTTTTTTAGCCTGATTAAACGACTGATTGGTCGTATTGGAAGCAACAGCAAAAAGGGGAATTACCGCAAGGATAGAAATAAAAAAACGATTCAAAAACAAACCTCTTTTCAATGGATTGACAATATTAGATGAAACAAAAAGCCATGTTAGCAATGCGATACAGCCAAGACCTCTACTTTACCCAGAACCTTAAGCCGTCACAGATATAACTTGTTTAAGCCATCATTATCGACGACAGCTAACGAGGCTCTTTATTTAAGCGAATGACAAACTGTAGTGGCACACTAATTTTGGCCACCTAAATAGAGGTGATATTATTACCTCGTAGATGACTTTAGGTGAACACATGAGATCGACAACCAGAAAAACATTTAGTGCTGAATTCAAACTTGAAGCTGCCCAATTAGTCCTCGATAAAAACCATAGCATCATCGAAGCTGCAAAGGCGATGAACGTAGGTAAATCCACTATGGATAAATGGGTGAGACAGTTAAAACTAGAACGCCAGGGTGGCACACCAAAAGCATCTCCGATTACCCCTGAACAAATTGAAATCCGTGAGCTGAAGAAGCAAATAGCTCGTCTTGAGGAGCACAATCTTATCCTAAAAAAGGCTACCGCTCTCTTGATGTCAGACTCGATGAACAATTTACGCTAATCAGCGCACTCAAGCAGAGCCACTCTATTCTCACAATTTGTAATGCATTCAAAGTGCATCGAAGTAGCTATAAGTATTGGCTAAAAAGAAAAGAACATATTGATACAGACTTTACTATTTTATGCAGTGAAGTGAAGGCCGCACATCGTATTAGTCATGGCTCTGCCGGTGCGCGAACGATAGCGCAATTAGTGACTAATAAAGGGATTGGTCTCAGTCGTTATCGAGCCCGTAATCTCATGAAAAAGCTTGGGTTATTAAGCTGTCAGCAGCCTAAGCATTCTTATAGGGGTCGCCTCAGAAAACGGAAAAAATCGTACGCTAAGCCGGTGATAGAGGTCGTAGAGGCCTGAATTTACCTGAACCTATCTTGGCGCTGCTGCGCCACAGATAATCCCCTGTCAGGTTGATGTGCTCCCAGCCTAGCGGCGATAGGTACTGCAATAACTCTTCATCGACGGCATGTCCCTTGGCACGTAACCCATGTGCCACCCTTTCCAGATAGACGGTGTTCCATAGCACGATGGCGGCAGTCACCAAGTTAAGGCCACTTGCCCGGTAACGCTGTTGCTCAAAACTGCGGTCACGGATCTCCCCCAGTCGATTGAAAAACACGGCACGAGCCAAGGCGTTACGAGCCTCCCCTTATTCAGTCCGGCATGTACCCGGCGGCGGAGCTCGACACTTTGCAGCCAATCCAGAATGAACAGCGTGCGCTCGATACGCCCCAATTCGCGCAAGGCGACCGCCAAGCCATTCTGACGTGGGTAGCTGCCAAGCTTCCTCAGCATGAGTGAGGCCGTCACCGTTCCCTGTTTTATCGAGGTAGCCAGCCGCAAGATCTCGTCCCAATGTGTACGGATTAGCTTGATGTTGAGCGTCCCGCCAATCATTGATTTCAATCCCTCGTAGGTGACATCGCGCTTTGGAATGTAGAGCTTGGTCTCACCCAAGTCGCGGATACGCGGTGCGAAGCGAAACCCCAACAGGTGCATCAACGCGAAAACGTGATCGGTGAAGCCAGCCGTGTCGGTGTAGTGCTCTTCGATCCGTAAGTCAGATTCATGGTAGAGCAGGCCGTCGAGCACGTAGGTTGAGTCGCGCACACCGACATTGACCACCTTAGTATGAAATGGTGCGTACTGGTCGGAAATATGCGTGTAAAAGGTCCGTCCTGGACTACTGCCATATTTCGGATTGATGTGCCCCGTATTCTCCGCCTTGTTGCCGGTGCGAAAATTCTGGCCGTCAGAGGAGGATGTAGAACCATCGCCCCAATGTTCGGCAAACGGATGCCGGTACTGCGCATTGACCAGCTCGGACAAGGCCGCGCCATAGGTTTCGTCACGGACATGCCAGGCTTGCAGCCAAGCGAGCTTGGCATAAGTCGTTCCTGGACACGATTCTGCCATCTTGGTCAGACCCAGATTGATCGCATCGGCAAGGATCGTCGTCAGTAGCAGGTTCTTGTCCTTGGCCAGAACACCAGATTTCAGGTGTGCGAAGTGCCTGGTAAAGCCCGTCCATTCGTCCACTTCAAGCAGTAACTCAGTGATCTTGACGTGCGGCAGGATCCTAGCAGCCTGATCGATAAGGCGCTGCGCGGTATCTGGTACTACTGCATCCAGCGGCGTTATCTTTAGGCCAGAGGCCGTGATGATGGCATCCGTTAATTCGTTAGCCTGCGCCATGCTGTTGACGGTGGCGAGCTGCGTTTCCAATTGCGTCAGCCGTTCATTCAGATACTGCTCACAGTCGGTGGCTACGGCCAGCGGCAATTGATTGGCCTGCTTGAGACTGATGAATTTCGCGGGTGGTACAAGGTAGTCCTCGAAGTCCTTAAACTGGCGCGATCCCTGTACCCAGATGTCACCGGAACGCAATGCGTTCCTCATCTCCGACAGCGCGCATAGCTCGTAGTAACGCCGGTCGATGCCGGTATCGGTTATCACCAGCTTCTGCCAACGCGGCTTGATGAAATCAATTGGCGCATCTGCAGGTACTTTTCGGGCGTTGTCGTTGTTCATGCTGCGCAGTACTTCGATAGCCTCCAATACACCTTTGGCAGCCGGTGCGGCCCGCAACTTTAGCGCGGTGAGGAAGGTCGGTGCGTAACGGCGTAGTGTGGCGTAGCTCTCACCGAGACGGTACAGGAAATCGAATTCCTCGGGCTGCGCGAGCGATTGTGCCTCTGTCACGCTCTTGGCAAAGGCCTCCCAGGATATGACGCCCTCGATAGCAGCAAACGGATCATCACCCGCTTGCTTAGCGTCGATCAACACTTGGCCGATACGGCCGAACAGGCGCACCTTGGCATTGATAGCCTTCCCAGATGCCTGAAACTGTTTCTGATGTCGCTTCTTGGCATCATTGAACAGCTTGCCCATGATGCGGTCATGCAGATCAATAATTTCATCTGTAACAGTGGCCATCCCCTCGATGGCTAGCGCAACCAAAGTCGCATAGCGGCGTTGTGGCTCGAACTTGGCCAAATCGGCGGGGGTCATCTGTCCGCCTTCTCGGGCGATCTTGAGCAATCGTTTTTGGTGGATCAGACGATCGACACCAATAGGAAGATCAAGCGCCTGCCATACCTTGAGTCGTTCGATGTGCTCAAGCATGTGCCGCGAATTGGGTTTGACCGGAGACAGGCGAAGCCAAGCCAGCGTAGTCGTTTTGTTGTTGTCCCGAAGCTTGAGCAGATCATCGAGCCGGTGGCGGTGCGAGCCTGATAGTGGTTCGGTCAAGGTGTCGTAGATACGCCGGTTTGCACGGGTTAGAGCCTCGGCACAGACGCGCTCGACAACATCTAACGTTGGCAAAATGATGTGTTTATGACGCAGCATCTCGACTACGCTGTTGGCCAACACTATGCCCTTGTCAGTCTGCAAGGCCAGTTCGGTCGTGGTATGGACAGCCTGCCGATGGTGCACTTGACTAAATGGTTCCATGCCAAGATACACCCGCAGTTCGAGCAAGTGCTCGCGCCGTGTCTCCTCCCGCTCGGCATACTGCGGCCAACATACAGGATCGAGCTGTAACTGTTGTCCTATCCATTGCAGCAGAGGCATTGGCACCGTAGCGTCGGGCAACAAGCCCTGGCCTGGGAAGCGCAGCAAGCATAACTGTACCGCGATCCCCAAGCGGTTAGCATCACCGCGCCGCTGCCGTATCAGTGATAGATCGGGTTCGCTAAACGTATAGTGGCGGATCAGTTCGTCTTGGGTATCGGGTGACACCAGCAGGCTGTCTCGCTCTGCGGCGGATAGGATTGAGCGGCGAGGCATGCGGTTTCCTTCTTCTTGAAAACGTAGGTTTGTAAGAGCAACGACAAGAGCTCTCGGACACAACAGCAGATCAAGGGGTTATGATTCTCAAAAATCATTCTTGAAATGTTATTCTCAGTTGCCTATCATTTCAACGAGTTTTGATAAGGAGATACCCGTTATGAGGCCATCTGTTGTGCTCGATCTCAAACGAAGCATTATTCGTGAGACGACGAGAAATGAATCATGCTGATCGGCTATGCGCGCATTTCGACACAAGATCAGAACCTGAAGCTTCAGCTAGACGCTTTGGCAAAAGCGGGATGCCAAAAGGTTTTTGAAGACACGCTCAGTGGTACTCGTGCTGATCGGCCCGGTTTGGGCAAGGCACTAGAAATGCTGCGTGAGGGCGACACACTGGTTGTTTGGAAGCTGGATAGATTGGGCCGGTCAGTCAAACAACTGGTAGAGCTGGTCAGCGATCTGCACAAACAAAACGTCCAGTTTAAGAGTCTCACCGATTCTATCGATACCGGCACGCCATCGGGCCGATTCTTTTTTCATGTCATGGCAAGCCTCGCAGAGATGGAACGAGACTTGATCGTCGAAAGAACCCGTGCGGGGTTGGACGTTGCCAGACAACTCGGTCGTAAAGGCGGTCGCAAGCTGAAGATGACCGACAGCAAGATCGAATCAGCCAAAAAGCTATTAGCCAGTGGAGTCCCCCCCAAGGATGTGGCTAAGAATCTTGGCGTGTCGGTTCCTACGCTATACCGCTGGCTCCCTGCCTCTGCGCATGCTTAGCGTACGATTTTTTCCGTTTTCTGAGGCGACCCCATCTAGCCCTTTTCTCTCACCGTTCACTAAGCTATCAACCTGCGTGGCTAAATCCTTTTTCTTGAGCGCGGCGGCTTGTAATGCCCGTTTATATTCACCTTAATAATAGAAATACACTTGATGCTATAGCTTTTATGCTATATTATTTTTATAGCATAAAAGCTATAACGGATGGGGTATGTGGGAAGTTATAACAACTGCGGTTTTTGACGATTGGTTTGAAGTGCAATCCGAATTCTTACAAGACGAAATTTTGGCGTCATTAAATATCTTACATGAATTTGGGCCCCATTTAGGTCGCCCCCATGCAGATACCCTTAGAGGCTCTAAGTTCACGAATATGAAAGAACTGAGAATACAGTACGCAGGAAACCCAATAAGAGCCTTTTTTGCATTTGCCCCAAGCCGAAATGCAATCGTTTTGTGTGCAGGAGATAAGACAGGATTGAACGAAAAGTGCTTTTATAAAGAGATGATTAAACTTGCTGACACTGAGTTTAGTAAGCATTTAGCAAAATAAAGGATATTACTATGTCTAACTTAAATGAGCTTATGGCCAAGCGTAGTGTTGAGAGTAAAGTTCGTATCAAAAAACGTACGGATGAATTACGCCGTGAAATCGTCTTGAGCCTGCTGCGCGAAGAATTAAATATTTCTCAAACTGAACTAGCTGCCGCTATGGGAGTAAAACAGCCTACCTTAGCGAAAATTGAAAAGTCCGATAATGATCCGCGCCTATCTACGCTCAAACGCTACATTGAAGCGATGGGTGGGAAATTAAGCCTAACGGTAGAAATGCCTGCAGGCAATGGCCGAATTTTTCATATATGAATACATAATAAAAATCTAAAATTTCGATCCTGCTGCCGGTTCGTGATTTTTTTGGTGGGTAATCACCGCGCTCTTTGCGGTGTTATCCACAAAAAATCAGGGTTCGGTGGCGAGCTGCTTTGGACTTTAAATGGTAATGCTTGATAGAAGACGGGTTAAAAATTGTAGATAACCGTATTTGTTGAACTTCTCTGGTCAATAATGACTAATTAGTTGTAATCTAGCGGCAACTGTCTAGATCCACGGTGAACAGCTCCTAGACAGCCAGCCCTCGAAAGAGGGCGCTTTACAATCTAAAAAGGAACTTTTGTGAGATATATTTATATTGCTGCCTTGCTCACTGCACTCACGATCACAGCAATCATCATGTATCCAGAATATACTAGGATGCGAAATATTCAGCAATTTTGTAAGCAAGTATCCACTCAAGACTTCCCTCAAAATGTATCAACAAGTAGTGACAATAAAATGGATTTTTGGAACAAACATTTTGCAGAAAAAAGAAAGGACAAAGAAGAAAAAGCTTATTTAAAATGTGTGATTAAACTTACTCACAAGGCCATTCAGTAGAACAATGATTCCCAAGCATTCATAACAAGTGGAAATAGATCTTCATTCAGCACATGTAAATAAGTTTCCGTAACGTATACCTAAAATACTTTAGGATAATAGTAGTGGAGGGGGAAGATGGCTATTCGATAGGAAATATCGATATAGCCATTTTTATGTCTTGTGGTTAAGGGGCTTGAACTCCTCTTGACCGAAAACGTAGGTTAAATGATGTGCGCCAAAACCCCTAGTAGGTTAACGTTTTATCAACACATTGGTAAATTTGTCCAATACTATTTGGATCATTTAGTAGAAGATGAGTAAGGCGAGTAACTTCATTTCGGTTAATTAACCCATGCACTTCGATTTTTTGTGATAGCTCACCTCGATGTGTAATTTCCCCATCTTTTAAACCTGCAGGGCGAAGGATCGTATAATCTAAGCGGCTGCTTTTCAACCAAACTTCTGCCAATGATTTTTCACGTACTGCACTACCAAAATTTTGTTTTGATTGTTTGCTTAAATATTGCCATGAGTCACCACAGCCAAGCGAAGTAACTAACAAAAAACGATTAATATTTTGATATTCCAAAGCATCAATTAAATTGCGATGTCCAATATAGTCAACGGGAATATTGGCCGCGCCATAGGTTCCCATAGTAGAGATCACCCATGCATCTACAGGTAATTTTTTTACTGTCTGGTTTACTTGTGCTGCGTTAGTTGCATCACAAGTAAGGATTTTAATACCTAACTCAGTTAAACGATTGCACTTACTCGGTGTTCGTACAATTCCAACTATATTGAAACTTTGTTTGTAAAAATACTCAACCATTGCCGCACCTAATCCACTTGCAGCTCCCCATATCACGACAGTTTTCATTCTTTACTCCATATAAATAAAGTTTTTAGGATAAAAAGACGATCACGCGCCAATCTTGTCCTTCAAGCTTTTCTTTAAAATTTTTGCCATCGTGTTGCCTGTTTTTGGCTTGTGCGGCTCTTTTAAATGAATGACATCATATGAATCTGAAGTGAAATTATACGCTCTACCAAAACCCCTGAAATATAGCCCTTCTATAGGCTCTAATTGAAAGGCTTCAAAATCTGTTACATCAATAAGCCCTCCACCAAAAATACCAAACTTTTCTTGATAAATTATTTTTATTTTATCGCTGATCTGAACATGAACCGGCTTGCATAAAATTGTTAGTCTTTTACGTGAAAACAGGTTGTTTTTTACAGTTTCATCGCCAACACAAATAATTGAACACAGTTGTTTATTCTTATAAAATTTTGTTTGTTTCGCTATGTTGGTTGATATGATATGAAACTTACCATCCATAAAAAAAGTTGGGTGCGTACAGATAAATGGCTGTTTATTTTCGGTGTCGTAAGTTGATGCGGATAAAGTGTCTGAACTGTTCATTAAATTTATTATTTCGCTATATATATCGGGCATAGAAACTCCATTTTTCTGTGATATGTATGTCAATATCGAATAAAAAGACTTTCCTTGTATTGATCTAGATCAAGAAAAACCATATTGCGTAGAGTAGTGTGGTTTGGTTTAAGGGGAGTTGTTGCTATTTTCAACAACTCCCTAAAAAGCGAAAGTTCTGAATTATGTAGTTTTACAAAATAGGTATCAAAAAACACTCGTTTAATGAGACCTATTTCTAAGCATTGTTGATCTTCGTAATAACTACTCGTGTTTGTCTTATAAACTCATCTCGCTTATCATAATGCCATTAACCCAATAAAAAATCAATTAAATGAGAGACATGGGACAAAAAAGTGGTTATGCCCGGGTAAGCACCAGTGATCAGGACCTCGATATGCAAATCGATGCTCTTATAAAGAAAGGCTGCGATCGCTCTTTAATATTTACCGATCAAGTATCGGGATCATAATCATTTCGTCCAGGCTTGGAGCAATGCTTAGAGAACTTAAAACCTGGAGATACGCTAATCGTTTGGCGTCTAGACCGACTTGGTCGCTCGATGTCGCACTTAATTAATGTACTGGTCAACCCAAACTGGACACTTTTACTTGAGAATTCTCAAACTCTACAGGTGACAGATCGTCATTAGCAGAATGACGTCGCTCCAAGTTGTAATATTTCATGTAAGCCATCGCATCTTGCTTCATAAACTCTCTTGTTGGCTGAGCAACTGTAAAAATCCAATCGTGTTTTAAGCTACTAAAGAAACGCTCAACAACAGCATTATCCCAACACGCGCCCACATCACCCATGCTGGCTCGGATACCATAACTCGAGAGCAACCTACCGAATTGCTTACTGGTATATTGCGAGCCTCGATCACTATGAAATACCAACCCTCTGGCCGGTTGTAGGCTTTTATTAATGCATTCGATATCAAATCTGTGGTCATGCGTTTGTCTATGTGCCATCCCACAATCCGGCGTGAATATAAATCCATCACCACTGCTAAATACATCAACCTTCACTTGTCTTTAAATAGGTCACGTCACCCGCCCAAACCTGATTAGCCGATACTGTATTAAAGTTCATGTTTAACAGGTTATCAGCCACTGCATCTGAGTGTTTTCGCTGTGTCGTCACCTTGTAAGCGCGTCGCTGGGCTGCTTTGAATCGAAGGCGGTACATCATTTACGAACGAGATAGCGACCAACCTAGTAGCCTTCCTTGCGCAATTTCTTCACCATTTCACGATTCCCTAAGCTGCCTCGACTTTTTAAATAGCTGTCGAACAAGGCGATAAAGCTTCAGTGCTTCAAGGCTTATCACGTTTGCAGGGCGCTTATGCCAATCATAATAGCCTGATTTACTGACACTCATTACTCGGCATAACAGTGTTATGGGAAACAGGTTAGATTGCTGTTTGATGAAACGAAATCTTACTTCATTTCTCTCGCAAAGAAGGCGCTGGCCTCGGCGTGCCCCTTGGGTATTTTTAGAATTTCTTTCTCCATGCGTAATTCTTTGTTTTATCAACGACATTGCTTTAAATTATCATGTTCAGACTCTTCTAAGATAATGCCTTGCTGCAAGGCTTCGTGTTTTACCTTCCAGTTGTAAAGCTGACTTGTGCTAACTCCAAGAGACTCTGCCGCATCAGCAACGCTATTACCTTGTTCTAGCACCATCAATACGGCTTCATTTTTAAATGCCTGCGGATAATTTTTATGTGATTTCTTCAGACTCATATAGACCTCTTAATTTATTAACCATACTGTCTCAAAATTAAGCGTCCGATGGGATTAGACCAGAACAAGGCGATGCCGATCAGATCTGCGGCTACGGTTTTAGTTCAACCTATTTAGGAAACAAAGCCTATATCCGCTTTAGAGTCCACTCAAAGATTGCATGTTTAGCAAGCGATTGCCGTCCGATGTGATTAGACCAGAACAGTTTCACCTAGCGTGATTAACAGACTCTATTTTCGGCTAAACGACCATGAGGAAATTTATAGTTGACGCTCTGCAGTCTGATTTTCTTATGCTAACGTTTAAAATCCTCGACTAACCATAGCTTTAAATCTGCCAGCTTCATCGGCTTAGCAAAGAGATACCCTTGTAAAAAATGCACTTGGCGACTGGTTAAATAATCCGCCTGCTTCTGCGTCTCAACCCCTTCTGCCACCACCACATAATTCATCTTGTGAGAAAGGTCGATAATAGTATCGAGCACATGGGAAGTTACAGAATCCTGCCCTATGGTATCAATAAAGCATTTATCAATTTTCAAGTAGTCTAACGGCATCGTTTGCAGCAGGGATAAGGTGGTTTGCCCTGTACCAAAATCATCAATTGCCACTAGAATCCCTAGCTGACGTAAGCTTTCAATGCACTGACAGATATCCGGCGTTAGCAATTGCCGTTCGGTGATTTCAATCAAAGGCTTAACGCCAATGCGATCCAAAGAATCCCGCAGATGAATAAATTTTGACTCGATATCATCCTGCGTAAAGTGTTCTGGTGCCACGTTAAACGCAATTCTAAAGCCCGGTTCGACCTTCATATCGGCAAAATCTTTTAATGCCCGCTCAAAAATATAGTTAGTCAATGGAACAATTAACTTGCCCTCTTCGGCAATGGGAATAAATAAATCAGGCCGCACTAAACCCATTTGAGGATGCTGCCAACGCACTAATGCCTCAACCCCCTTAGCCTTACCGTCCTCGGCACAAATCACTGGCTGATAAACTAAGAAAAACTCTTTGTTCTCTATTCCATTGCGAATGTCATCGGCAAGGGAATGACGAGTAACTCTTGAATAGAGTACAAATAGGATAGAACCCGTAATCAAAACGATGCTGAAGGGCAATAAAATGGTCAAAAATAGCCAAAAGAAATGCCAGAAAAAGGCTGGTGACATTTCTAGTAATACTGAAAAATTGTGCTCGTCAGAATCTAGCGCCATCACCTCGTTTTTTATAAACTCGAGTGACTCAGGAATCGTTTTACCATTGATTGATAAAGCAACATTCACAACAGCGCTAGGAAACACATCAGGCTGTACAAAGGAATCTACTAAATATTTCCCTTCAATAATCACAGCAGCGCCGTGTTTAGATATCGGCTCCCAGTTTAATGACACTACCGCTGGCACCTCAGGCATATAAGGAGTGCTGCCAACAATGAACTGGCTAGATATTTCAAAATTTTCAGTAGTACTGAGTCTATCTAAAGGGACATCGATATCACCTCTTTTAGATGAGCAATAAAAATGTTGCGAATCAAATATTAACGCTGAGCGAAAGTAAGGTTGGAACAACATATAGTTATATAACTTTCTGCACTCAGTGTCCTTCAGCGCCAAGGCATAATGGTTTATCTCATTTGCATGTGAGATCAAAGTATCAATGTGGTCAACATAAATAGCACCTATACCTTTGACTTTATCTTCCACAAAATACTGGGCAGAGAGATAACTTGCTCCAACTGCAATCCCAATAGGAAACAATATCACTGCCAGCCATTGCCACAATGGCAGATTTAATTTTGCTATTTTTCTTCGCATATTTCTCTGTTTCGTTCCTTAACTCGTACTATACCCAGTTAAAAACCGTTTCAAAATTTAAGCTGCAAGGTATGTATATGCTTGTATCTCAGTCCATGTTTGCTTGATATAAACAGGCTAAATCGAGTTTTATTTTAGTATAAAAAACCAGTGCGCCATCAATTAGTTTTAATCTATTCCCATATCACCGAAATAGCGGCAATAGTAATAAGGACGGTTCTGTCGCATTAATGTGTCGTCAGGTAACATGCTATTTGGGGACATTGCCTACTCAGGCCACTGATACGAAAAGCATTTAAACGGTTATATTATCCAGTTGACAGTCTTGCGCAATGTGTTCGCTGGTATCTAGCGCGTGCGCCATCTTGAAGAGATGGTGGCAGAGCGCGGGGGGAGCCATTGTGGATAAGATGTTTCGTCGGCATAAGCGTACTGTTGGACGTCGGTGGCGCATGGACGAAACTTACATCACAATCAAAGGACAGTGGAAATATCTGTATCGCGCGGTCAATACTGCAGGACAATCCATCTTATTTTTGTATAGCTACCTTGCATTTTTTCGCAAGGCCATTCGCTATCACAGTGGGCTGCAGATACCCACCATCGATAAAAGTGGCGCCAACATGGCAGCTTTGACTACACTCAGTGCCAACAAACCTGCAGAAGAAAAGATGACTATCAGGCTGAGCAAATACCAGAATAACTCTTGTGAAGTGGAGCACCGTAGCATCAAACGACGAATGCGGCCGATCACACTCTTTTATTTTTTCTACGGTAACGCGACAGAGCTGTTATTTATAGTAAAAATTGGCAGTGCTATACCTCTCATCCAATATTCTGAGTGGGTACCCGTTAATGGTTATGTGAATTTTACTGAAGCAGATAAAGCGATCATTAATCACATCACAGGATATTATAGTGAAACTAGACCCCATCAATATAATGGTGAGTTAATGCTAACTGAGTCAGAATGATTGTATTGGAATGACTCTAAAAAAACGTGGGTAACGGAATGACTTTAGCACTACAGCATTTGAATCTTGCAAACCGTGATTCCTATCGCGTTATTTAAATGCTATATGCGCAGAAAATAAAATATTCGTTTAAACTCTATCTATCTATCTATCTATCTATCTATCAATGAAAAAACTTCTTTTATTCGTCAGTATGTTTGGCACTCCTACGTTTGCCAGCACTGAGTCACCTCTGTTTTTTATTGAAGCAAAAGGTGGATATCAATGGGCTCATGACGACAGTTATGAACACTCAAATCCTAAAGGCGCTATCTTCGGTGTTTATAATGGATTACAGTTTTCTCCAGCTTGGAGTTGGGATGTAGGCTATCAATATCATGATGATTTAAAGGCTGATGCAACATCATCAGTTAATGTTAAAACGTGGTTGATTGAAAATGCAATACGTTACGATTGGTATCTACAAGACAACCTGAGTTTATACGGTCGATTTGGCGCTGCTTATTGGGATATGGAAAAAACGCACTTTTCTTCAGATAAACTTGATGCGACCGGCTTTTCTCCTCTTGGTGAAGTAGGGGTTAACTATAACTTTACCCCTAATGTTCGTTTATCGGCTGGTTATCAATACATCGACAGTATTGGTAAATCAAATACAGGTAAATATGATAGCCATGGTTTTTTGGTAGGGCTTACCTATACATTTGGTCATGCAGCTCAACCGACGTTGATTAAAGAGTTATCAACTCCTGCTACGAAGACTGTCGTTGTTGAAGCGTCACCTCAAACACTTACTTTTTCGTCGAAAAGTACGAACGGCATTTTTGGTTTTGATTCTACTGAACTCAGCCATGATTTTATCAAGCAGTTGGCGGAAGTTGCCGAAGTTTTAAATACTTACCCACAAGCTAGAGTGGTTGTTGTAGGACATGCTGATTCAATAGGCTCAGAGGCTTATAACCAAGCGCTTTCTGAGAGACGTGCTCAGACGGTAGCTAATAAGCTTTTTGAATTAGGAGTGTGTCCAGCGCAAATTGAAGTTCAGGGAGAGGGATCGTCTCACCCCGTTGCAGATAATCGAACTGCAGAGGGGCGAGCTAAAAATCGCAGAATAGAAGTCACCATCCCTAATTTTCAGTACCAAAAGTCGGACAAATTATCATGAGCAAGGTTTTTAAGTATCTGCTTTTAATCGCAGCATTTCCTCTATTAGTGCTGTTGACAGGTTGTGATTCCGGAGGAGCGTTTTCTGGGGCTACGGTAAAATTAGAGCGCATAGATATCAGTGCTTCGCCAATAAAAACGAAAGGAGTGAGTCAGTTGACACTGGCTGCTGGCAATAAGCAAACCTTTGCCGCAGTGGGCCACTACTCTGATGGCTCATCAAGCAGGCTAACCGATTTAAGTGTGAACGATTGGCACTCAAGTGACAAGGATGTAGGTTTTTTCGATGCCCCAGGTGTATTGGTCGGTGGTAATGCGCCAGGTATTGTGATTGTTAACGCCACAAAAGATGAC